>JAFLJX010000069.1 GCA_022712785.1 Mycoplasmatota bacterium
GAGTTAAAAGCATTTACAAAAAGTGAATCTGGAGTTAGTGAGACAATAAAAGATATCTTTACAAAGATTGAAGGACGTGCAATTGTTGCAACATTTGCATCAAATATTCATAGAGTTCAACAAATAGTTGAAGCTAGTTTAGCTACAAATAGAAAAGTCGCAGTATTTGGGAGAAGCATGATTAGAACAGTTAAAGTTGGAACTGAGATGGGTTACATAAAAGCACCAGATGGTACTTTTGTTGAAACTCGAGCTTTAAATAAATACGCTTCAAATCAAATCACTATCATCTGTACTGGTAGTCAAGGTGAACCTTTAGCTGCGTTATCTAGAATAGCTGCGGGAACTCATAGACAGATTAAAGTTGGTGATGGTGACACTGTTATATTTAGTAGTAGTCCAATTCCAGGAAACCAACAATCTGTTGGAAAAACAATTAACCAATTATTTAGAAGAGGAGCGAACGTTATTATAAATTCTCCTTTAACTGACACACATACTTCTGGCCATGCTGGTCAAGAAGAAATGAAATTAATGTTGAAACTTATAAAACCAAAATACTTTATGCCAATCCATGGTGAATATAGAATGCTTAAAATCCATTCAAATATCGGAATTATGACCGGAGTTAAAAAAGGAAATGAATTCGTTATGGATAACGGAGAAGTACTCGCAGTTACTAGAAGATCAGCAAGAATTGCTGGTAAAGTAAAAGCAGGTAATGTATATATAGATGGTAAAAGCATTGGTGAAATAGGTTCTGTAGTTATAAGAGACCGTAAAATGCTTAGTGAAGATGGTTTGTTAAGTGCAATTGTAACAATTAATGAAAAAACATTAGAAGTATTAAATAAACCAGTAATCATCTCAAGAGGATTTATCTATATGAGAGAACATACTGATTTAACTAGTGAGTTATCAAAAATAGTAAAAGATTTAGTTACAAATAAACTAACTCAAATGAAAAATGTTAATGTTTCTGTCTTAAAAAGAGAAATTACTAAATTATTAACAGACTTCATATATGAAAGAACAGAACGTAGTCCTATGATTATGCCTGTGGTAATGTTAGTAGAACAATCAAAAAGGACTTAGAAAGTCCTTTTTTTTGCGATTTATTTTTTTATTTCAATTAATACATTTCCAACTTTATGTTTTCCATATACATGATCGTGGGCTTCTTTAAAATCTTTTATCTTATATACTTTATCAATTAGTGTTTTTATCTTATTTAAACTTAATAACTGATTCAATATTTCAATTCTACTGCTCATTTCCTTTGTTAAAGATTTCACACTGAGATATTTACCATTTTCTTTTAGAACACTTTTACATTTCTTTTTAGAAATCTTTAATACTGAATCAAATATTACATCATACCTTTTTGACCCACTTGTGAAATCTGATGTCATATAATCAATTACATGGTCAGCACCCAATGATTCCATTTTTTCATGATTCTTTTTACTTGTAACTGTGGTAACAGTAGCTCCATATAATTTGGCTAATTGTAACGCATAACTTCCTACACTACCACTTGCTCCATATATTAAAACGCTATTCCCTTTTTTAATTGTATTTTCATTTATAAAATGATAAGCAGTCATTGCACCAAAAGCAATTGGTGCTGCATCTAAATAAGATACACTATCATCAATCTTTGCCATTACTGCTTTTTCTTTTAAGCAAAGAAATTCAGCAATGCATCCTGCGCCCATAGAATTTATGTAATTGACTCTGTCACCAATTTTAAACCTAGTTACTTTTGATCCTGTTTCAATTACTTTTCCAGAACCAGTAACTCCTCTAACTGATTTTCTAGGGCCTTTAATCCCGAAAATAATTCTCAACAATGGTTTAAGAATAAATGGTACATCTAATGTGTTTATTCTCATATCTCCACTTGCAATATTTGCAACGTATACTTCAATAAGCATTTCATTATCTTTTATTATTGGTTTTGAGACTTCTTCCAAATGAAGTTTTTCAGTTCCACCATATTTATATTGAACAACAGCTTTCATTGTATCACTCCTAATCCATATATAATGATTATATCAAAATATTACGATTCCATATACACTCTTGCTTTAAACAAATATTTTTTTAAAGGGAAACTGGCAAATTAACTATAAAAGTTGTATTGCCTTTTGAAGATTCCACTTTAATATCACCATTCAATTTACCGACAATATTTTTCACTAAAGCTAGTCCTACGCCACTTGAATTACTGCTTCTAGATTCTTCAGGGATGTAGAATAAATCAAATATCCTATCAATATCTTCAGACATTATAGTTCCATCATTGTTAATTACTAAACTCATTCTATTGTCATTGATGCTTAAATCTAATTTAATTGTACTATTTTCAGGAGAGAACTTAATTGAATTACTTATTAGATTTAACCAAACTTGGTAGAGTAATTCCTTATTTGAATATACTACTTCATCATGTAATTCTAAATCAAATTCTAAGTTTTTTTCTTCCCAAGATAATTGAGTAAATTGAATAATATTTCTTATCTGTTCTGAAACATTAAACTTATCAGTTACTGGAAGTATCATTTTTGAATCAATCATTGAAATTAATAACATATTTTTACTTAATTCTGTTAGTCTACTTGATTCGTTAGATATTATTGTAGCATATTCTACTTGTTCCTCTTTAGATATATTTGCTTCCAAAATTAAATCTGAATAACCTTTTATTGCTGATAAAGGAGTTTTTAATTCATGAGAAATATTTCTAATAAATTCTTTATTCTGATATTCATTTGCCTTAAGTTCTTTTATCATAATGTTGAAATTACGAATAACTTCTGTTATTTCATCATTTGAATCTTCATCAATTTTGATATCATAGTTTCCGTTCATTACTTCTTTAGTTGCATAGTTTAGTTTATTAATTCTTTTATATATTATTCTATTCATTATAAAATTAAATACTACTATCATCATAAAAACTGATAAAACAAACATAAAAAAATATGGTCTATCATTGCCGTGTTCACCTAAAAAGCTACCAGTGCTTATGTACGCAATTATATTAGGTATTAAAGATGTAATAAATATCACTAACATTGTTGTAAAAAATACTTTGATAGTTACTTTACTCATTTCAATACCACCTTGTATCCTAGACCTCTAACAGTTACGATTTCAAGATCATTAGTTTTTATTTTAATTCTTAATTTCTTTATATGTGTATCCACGGTTCTTTCGTATGACTCGCTATCGAATCCCCACAGTTCATTCATTAGTTGTTCCCTTGTAAATATTCTGCCATTTGATGCACAAAGTTTATAAAGCAGTAGAAATTCTTTAGTTGTTAACTCTACTGCTTTATTATCTATCAAACATTTTAAATCATTAAAATCTAAATATACATCTTTATGTTTAAAGAAGTTCTCACTTACTATTTTGTATCTTCTTAAATGTGCTTTTATTCTTAAAACTAATTCTTTCATATCAACAGGTTTCACAATATAATCGTCTGCTCCACTTGAGAATCCTTTTTCTTTGTCAACAAATGAATCAAGAGCAGTTAACATTATAATTGGTATTTCTGAATTTATATCTCTTATCTCTTTTGCAAGGGTGATACCATCTGTTTTCGGCATCATAATATCAGTTACTATTAAATCAATATGTTCACTTATAAAGATATTATAAGCCACGTCTCCATTTTCAGCTGGAATAGTCTGATAACCATTTAATTCTAAATTTTTACAAATCAGTTTTCTGATGTGGTTATTATCTTCAGCTACTAAAATTTTCAACATAATATCACTCCTTAAATTATTCTGTACGTAAAGCTGTTACTGGATCTTTTCTTGCTGCAATACTACTTGGTATTAATCCAGCTACTAAAGTTAATACACTTGATAAAAGCATTAATCCAATTGCATATGAGAATGGTAAGTTAGCAAAACTTTTTACATCAATTAGATTATTAATAACACTATTAATTGGTGTTTGCATAATATAATAAATTACTACACCTAGTATACCACTAGTTAACCCTATCAATAAAGTCTCTGCGTTAAATATTCTAGAAATATCTTTTTTTCTTGCTCCTAGACTTCTCATTATACCAATTTCTTTCGTTCTTTCTACTACACTTACGTAAGTAATAATTCCAATCATTATTGATGATACTACTAAGCTTATTCCTGCGAATGCAGTTAGAACTATTGTAATTGTACTAATCAAACTTGAAATAGTTCCTGAAATTACTTCGGCTAAGTCGGTATATACTATTTGATCATCTTGAAGTTTATCTGTATTATAATCATCAATATATGCTTTTATGTCATCTTTTGATTCGTAACTTGCAGGATAAATTTGAATTCCAACAGGAGTTGTATCTGCTCCTAAGAATTGCATAACATCGTCATATGTGATTCGATCATTAAATGCTTGTCCTGTTGATACATTTGAATCTGGATTAGCAATTTGGAATAATACAACATCTGAATTTTGTGCGTCAGTTTGTAATATTTCTGTTAATTCAGGAGTGTACCATAATCCTTCAGATAAAAGCTCACTTGTTGCTTCTTCTGTAATTCTTAAAATACCTACTATTTTGATCGTAATTGCTTCTTCACTATTATACATTGTTTCGTAATCATTATTCGGTAAAAATAAATCTCCACTTTGCTCAAAATAAGTATTATTTGGAATTACTTTGTACTCTTTACCTATAATATCATCAAATGTATATTCATCTTCTATTAAGAATCCTAACTCATTTAACAAATCAATACTTATTTGGTTTTCTGAATCAACAATTATAACTACTTCATTATAATTCAATGGATAACTCCCTGAAATTACATCATATTGAGATTCAACAAATTCTTGATTATCAGGTAGTTGGCTATAGCTGCTTACTCCCCCAAATGGACCGCCTCCACTGTTTAAGTTTTCTTTAAGAGGTTCATATGTACCATTACTATTCTCTCTTACAATCCTCATATCCATTAAGCTTGTGTAAGATATTGAAGTATAGTAATCAGAATCCATACTTTCTAAATAATTAATAAATTCATCATCTAATATATTTGTATGCGATGTTTGTTCTGTAACTGAGTCATATGAATATATCTCGTTTGAATCAGGAAAACTTCCATTTTCTCCCCCAAATCCTTCAGATGCTCCTCCAGGACCAAATGTATTTGTAACAACAGTTTGTGAAATAGTGATTGGGAATCCAGCTAAAGTATCTGACTCTATTTCTCCAATATATTCTGTCATACCTGTTGAGATACCTAAAACTAAAGCAACTCCAATAATACCAATGCTCCCAGCAATTGCTGTAATCATAGTTCTTCCTTTTTTTGTAAATAAGTTTTTAAAACTAGTTTTTAATGCTTGAATATACGACATTGATGTTTTTTTATTAGATAACGTTTCCTCAATATTTTGTTCTTCATCTTTTACACCATTTGTATCAGATAAAACTTCTCCATCTAATAATTTAATTAATCTATCACTATATTTTTCTGCGATTTTACTGTTATGTGTAACCATAATTACTAAACGATCTTTTGATATCTCTTTTATAACTTCCATTATTTGTTTACTTGTTTTACTGTCTAATGCTCCTGTTGGTTCATCAGCTAATAAAATCTTAGGATTATTTACAAGTGCTCTTGCAATTGCAACTCTCTGCATTTGTCCACCTGATAACTGATTTGGTTTTTTAGTAATTTGATCATTTAACCCAACATCTGTTAAAACCTTAATTGCTCTTTCTTTTCTTTCTTTTGCTCCAATCCCTGATAAACTCAGAGCCATTTCTACATTATCAAGTACAGACAAATGCGAAATTAAATTATAATTTTGAAATACAAATCCAATTGTTGAATTTCGATATGCATCCCAATTTTGATCTTTAAAATCTTTTGTGGATTTACTATCTATTAATAAATCTCCACTTGTATATCTGTCTAATCCCCCAATTATATTTAACATAGTTGTTTTTCCACAACCTGATGGTCCTAATATCGATACAAATTCATTTTTTCTAAATTTAAGATTTACTCCCTTTAATGCTTGGACAGTTTGATCGCCCACATGATATTCTTTTGTAATACTTTTTAGTTCTAACATTTTCTTTCCTCCGTTGCCTCTTTTTGAGTACGTCACCTAGTATATGACATCAAAGTGAACTGAATGTGAACTTATAAAAATTTATAAAATATATAATGATTTTACAATATTGTTGTAAGTCTTGAGCTAAACTGATATACTAATTCAGCGAAGCACTATAAAGGAGGAAAATATAATGAAAAGAAATATATATATATCTTATATACATGAAGATTCAAATAATTTTAAATTTAAAATCATGGATAGATTTAAAGGAAGAAAATATAAATTATCTGATGAAGAGACTGATTCTACTATTAGAAGTGAAGAGGACTTACTAAAAATAGCTAAGAAAATTTCACACATGGATGTTACAGTCGTTTTATTATCAAGAAATACTCTTAAAAGTGATTTAGCTCAAATTGAAATTGAGTATTCGTTAAATAACCCTTACTCTAAAACAACAAAAGGTATTATAGGAGTCGTTATTCCTGATAAGGGTAATGATTATAGTTACATTATGAAAAAAGGGCACAAGAGCATCTGGAGAGCAGATAAGAACAAATTACCAACTCTTATGTCTTACAATATTTTAAATGAAGTCGAAGTTGAAAACAAAAATAATATAAATTATGATTCTTTCATATCTATATATAGATGGGAAGATTTCATTAATGACTTTAATAACTGTATTGATATAGCATATGAAAAAGCAAATGAGTCTTTAAATAAATACATAATTACAAAATAAAAACAACTTTAAAAATTTAAAGTTGTTTTTTTGTGGTTATCTTTTAAATCGTTTTCTTAAAATATTTGATAAACAGTTAGGCATTTAAAAAAATGTTATTCAAACGTAAGCGTCAAATCTTAGGTGTATTC
>JAFLJX010000070.1 GCA_022712785.1 Mycoplasmatota bacterium
AAAAATACAAATTACCTTGGCACAGAGTTATAAATTCAAAAGGAACGATTTCCTTAACTGGAGAACCTGGATTTGTACAGTCAAGTATGCTTGCAAGTGAAGGAATTGAAGTTACAAATAAAAAAATAGATTTAAAGAAACATCTATTCAAATTGATATGAAAATTGATTAGTAAAGCACTATCTTTTTAGTGCTTTTTTTGATATAATTTAAGTAGGTGATTAGATGAGCAATTTACTAGAAAATTTAAATGAAAAACAAAGAGAAGCAGTCCTTTATACAGAAGGCCCTGTGATGGCAATAGCTGGTGCAGGTAGCGGGAAAACAAGTGTTCTTACTACAAGAATTGCTTATTTAATAAAGAAAAAAAATGTAAATATAAGTAATATTCTTGCTATTACTTTTACTAATAAAGCAGCAAGAGAAATGAAGGATAGAGTTATAAATCTTACAGACCATTTAACAAGTGAGATGTGGATTAGCACTTTTCACTCTTTTTGTGCAAAAATCTTAAGGTTTCATATTGAGTCTTTGGGATACAAAAGAGGATTCCAAATTATCGATGATGATGATGCTAAAAAGATTATCAAAGACATATTAAAAGAAGAAAAACCAGAAGCAGATGTTAAAGAGTTAAAACAAATAAGAACAAAGATATCGAGAATGAAAAACAAAAGTAATAATAAGAATAATGATTTTGACAAGGGTAACGATTTAGCTTCGGAAATATATGATGAATATCAAAAGTATTTATTCACAAATAATTTAGTGGATTTTGATGATTTATTATTGTTAACTATTGAACTATTCAAACAATTTCCAGAGATTAAAAAAATCTATAATAATAAATTTCAATATGTTTTAGTTGATGAGTTCCAAGATACTAACAATGTTCAGTATGAGTTAGTATCATTAATACTAGGAGATAATAAGAATATCTTTATTGTTGGCGATGAGGATCAATCTATTTACGCTTTTAGGGGTGCAAACATAAAAAATATAAGAAAATTTAAAGAAGATTATCCAGACTACCATATTGTTTTACTAGAAGAAAATTACAGAAGCACCAACAATATATTAAGAGCTGCGAATCAAATAATTGAAAATAACGATAATAGAATTGTGAAAAAGTTGTTCTCTAGTAAGGGTAACGGCGAACTTATTGTTAAATATAAAGGGGCTACAGAAAGAGATGAAGTAGAATATATTTCTAAACAAATATTAAAATTAGTAAGAAAAGGTTTTGAGTATAGAGACTTTGCTGTTTTATATAGAATGAATAACTTGTCTAGAATGTTTGAAGATAACTTTATAAGTAAACATATCCCTTATGGAATAGTTGGAAACACTAGTTTTTACAAAAGAAGAGAAATTAAAGACTTCATAGCTTACCTTAGAATGATTCTTAGTTCTTCAGACTTCTTTAGTTTTGAAAGAGCCATTTCAAATCCTAGAAGAGGTATCGGGAAAAAGACATTATTAAAGATAAAAGATTATATGTATTTGTATGATCTTGATATATTTGAAGCAATAGATAAATCTTCTGAATATCTTGGGAAGAGCGTAAGTAACAAGTTAATAATATTTAAAGAAAGTATTGAAGACTATCGAAATAAATTTGAAGTGTTGGCTTTGAATGATTTTGTTGATTATATTTTAAGTGACTCAGGTTACTTAAAAGCACTTGAAAAAGATGAGAAATTTGATGATAGATACAGTAACTTACTGGAATTTAAATCGATACTGAATGAAAACCAAAACATATACACAGAATCTACCAAACAAGACATGTTGTTGTATTTGCTTGAAGACATTAGTTTAAAGAATGATGAGAACAACGAAGACATAGATAACAGAGTAACTTTAATGACTGTTCATTCAGCAAAAGGATTAGAGTTTAGAGTAGTATTTGTGATTGGTCTAGAGAATGGGATATTCCCAATGATAAGAGCTAGTGAAGCTGATCAATTAGAAGAAGAAAGAAGACTAATGTATGTTGCAGTTACTAGAGCTAAAGAGTTATTGTTCTTAACAAACGCTAATGTTAGGAACCTTTACGGAGAAAGCAAACACACTGTTGAAAGTTTGTTTGTTAAAGAGATTGATGATGAGTTATTAAGTGTTGAAGGATATGATTCTTATACAAGAGGAACTGGTAGTTTTAGAACTTCAGGACAAGTTAGGACTTCTAAAATGTTATCAAGCATTCTACCTAAAAAAGCAGCTTCAATTATAAAGAGAAAATCAAATTTAGATAACTACAAAGAAAACGATTTAAATAAAGGTGATAAAGTAGAACATACTAAGTTTGGTGAAGGTATGGTTATAAGTATCGCCGGAGACAACTGTGTTATCGCATTTGAACATCCACATGGAATTAAGAAGTTACTTAAGGATCATGCTGCTATAACGAAAAAATAGCTGTATTATGATATAATAGGTTAGGTGATTTTATGAATATCTTAAAAAGAATAGAAGAATTAAAAGAGCTTTTAGTTAAATACAATTATGAGTATCATCATGAAGACAAACCAAGTGTATCAGATCAAGAGTTTGATGCCTTACAAAATGAACTAATTAAACTAGAAGACAAATACCCAGAATTTAAAACAAGCGACTCACCTACTTTGAGAGTAGGAGGCGCAGTTTTAGATAAATTTACAAAGGTAACTCATGATATCCCTATGATGAGTCTTTCAAATGTATTTAACGAAGATGATTTAAGATTATTTGATGAAAAAATTATTAAAGAAGTAGGTAAAGTAGAATACAATGTTGAATTAAAAATTGACGGCCTAGCTGGTAGTTTAAAATATAAAAACGGTAGTTTAATTCTTGGTGCTACTCGCGGTAACGGTATTGTTGGTGAAGACATAACCAACAACGTTAAAACTATCAAAACTATTCCCTTAAAAATAAATTATAAAGAATCTCTTGAAGTAAGAGGAGAGATTTTCATGAGTAAGAAGTCATTCGAAAAAGCCAATAAGGAAAGAGTTAGACTTGGGTTAGAGTTATTTAAAAATCCTAGAAATAGTGCCGCAGGTTCAGTTAGACAGCTGGATAGTAAAGTTGCTTCTTCAAGAAGTCTAGATATGTTTATATATAGTCTAATTACACCACAAGATCACGGATTAAACACCCACACAGAATCTTTAGAGTTCGCAAAAGAGTTAGGTTTCAAAATTAACCCTCTTAGTAAACTTTGTAAAAGCATAGAAGAAGTCATTGAATATATAAAAGAATATACTAAAAAAAGAAATGATTTAAAATATGAGATTGACGGAATCGTAGTAAAAGTAAATGATATCTCTATATATGATAAAATCGGATACACAGCTAAAAGTCCAAAATGGGCAATAGCTTTTAAGTTTCCGGCAGAAGAAGTTATTACGAGAATAACAAGTATAGATTTCCAAGTTGGTAGAACAGGACAAATTACACCTGTTGCTAATTTAGATCCAGTTTTAGTTCAAGGGAGTACGGTCTCAAGAGCCACGCTACACAACGAAGACTATTTTGTAGATAAAGACATTAGAGAAAATGATTTTGTCGTTATAAGAAAAGCAGGGGATATAATCCCTGAAGTAGTTAGAGTTATTCCAGATAGAAGACAAAAAGATAGTATTAAATTTGAAATGATTAAACAATGTCCTGTATGCTCAAGTATCCTTTCAAGAAAAGCAGGAGAATCAGGTTATTTTTGCGCTAACCCAGATTGCGACGCTAAAAAAACTGAAGGCTTAATTCATTTTGCTTCAAGAAAAGCAATGAACATCGAAGGACTTGGAATAAAAATAGTTGAACAGTTTTATAATGATGGATTCTTAAATTCAATAAAAGATATTTACTTACTTAAGAATAGAAGAGACGAATTAATAGTTAAAGAAGGTTTTGGTGTTAAGAGTATCGATAAACTTTTAAAGAACATAGAATTAAGTAAAGATAAAAACATGGATAAACTAATGTTTGGTCTTGGCATAAGACATGTTGGTGAGAAAGTATCAAAAGTTGTTGCTTCTAACTTTACAAATATGTTAGATATGTTTAAATTAAACAAAGACTGCCTTGTTGATATTGATGAAGTTGGCGAAGTAATAGCCCAAAGTTTAGTTAATTACTTTAGAAATGACGACAACATCAAATTAATAACTGATTTAGCAGAACTTGGATTAAACATGGAATATGGAAGTAATGTAGTTTTAAAAGAAGAGTTTAGTAATAAAACTTTTGTTTTAACTGGTAAACTAGAAATATATAAAAGGGACGTTGCTAAATCATTGATTGAATCAATGGGTGGTAAGGTAAGCTCTAGCGTTAGTAAAAAGACTAATTATGTAGTCGCAGGAACTGACGCAGGAAACAAACTCACAAAAGCAATAAGTCTTGGAGTTAAAGTGTTAACTGAAAAGGAATTTAAAGATTTACTAGATAGGTGAAATATATGTTGAATGAAATAATTATTAAAGGTGCAAAAGAGAATAATCTAAAAAATATTGACTTACGTATACCCAAAAATAAACTTGTTATAATGACCGGTTTAAGTGGTAGTGGTAAGTCTGCTTTAGCGTTTGATACTATCTATAAAGAAGGACAAAGAAGATATGTCGAAAGCCTAAGTGCATATGCAAGACAATTTCTTGGTAATATGGAAAAACCAGATGTAGAAAGTATTGAAGGATTAAGTCCTGCGATTAGTATTGATCAAAAGACAACTTCAAAAAATCCTAGATCTACAGTCGGGACAGTCACAGAAATATATGACTATTTAAGACTGTTATATGCGAGAATTGGAAAACCTATATGTCCTACTCATGGAGTAGAGATAACTAGCCAATCAATTGAGCAAATGACAAACAAGGTTTTAGAGGTAGCCGAAGGTAGAGTTGTTATACTTGCTCCCTTAGTACACCAAAGAAAAGGAACACATCAAAACGTTTTTGAACAATTAAAGAAAGATGGTTATGTCAGAGTTAGAGTTAATTCTATTATATATGATCTTGATGAAGATATTGAAATGGATAAAAATAAAAGATATACAATTGAAGCTGTGATTGATAGACTTCGTATAAAAGAAGGAATTAGATCTAGACTTTTTGAAAGTTTAGAAACAGCTACAAAACTTGGAGAAGGAAAAGCTAATGTACTTATAAACAATGAGATACATGTATTTAGTGAACAATACGCATGCCCACACTGTGACTTTTCTATAGGTGATTTAGAGCCAAGACTATTTTCTTTTAACGCCCCTTATGGTGCATGCTCTAACTGTAACGGATTAGGACATAAAAGAAAAATAGATCCAGACCTATTAATGCCTGATAGAAGTTTATCTATTGAGGGTGGAGCAATTAAGGGTTGGCAAAATACTGAAACTTATACCTTTAGTTTATTAAGACAAACAGCTAAACATCATAATATAGATTTAAACATTCCTATTGAAGATATGACTAAGAAAGACTTAAACATTATACTTAACGGAAGTAAAGCTAAAATTAAGTTTGCTTTTGGTGGGAAAACTGAAGACAGTTATAGACACGAAAAGAATGGAACTTATGAAGGTGTTATAACCAACCTAGAAAGACGATATATGGAAACTAGTTCTCGTTTCATGAGAGACTGGATTGAAGGGTACATGAGTGAAATATCTTGCACTGTATGTAATGGTAAAAAATTAAACGAAAAAGCATTAAGTGTAAAAGTTGGAGGGATGGATATTATAGATTTAACTGACATGTCAGTTAAAGATGTAATGACATTTTTAGAGAACTTAGATCTTAATAAAACCGATAAAAAGATAAGTGAAATGGTATTAAAAGAAATAATAGAGAGATTATCATTTTTAGTAAATGTTGGATTAAACTACCTAACGTTATCAAGACAAGCTGCGACTTTAAGTGGTGGAGAGAGTCAAAGAATAAGACTAGCCACTCAAATTGGGTCCCAGTTGACTGGAGTTTTATATGTACTAGATGAACCGTCTATAGGCCTTCATCAAAGAGACAATAAAAAACTTATAAATACTCTGAAGAAAATGAGAGACTTAGGAAATACATTAATTATAGTAGAACACGATGAAGAAACAATGTATGAAGCAGATCAAATAATTGATATTGGACCAGGTGCTGGTACTAACGGTGGAGAAGTAATTTTTCAAGGTACTGTAGCTCAAATATTAAAATCGAGAAAGAGTATAACTGGTGAGTATTTATCAGGTAGAAAAAGAATTGAAGTGCCAACAGTAAGAAGAAATCATAATAATGGATATATTGATATTAAAGGTGCTAGACAAAACAACTTAAAAAATATTGATGTTTCAATACCAAAAGGAGTTTTGACTGTAGTAACTGGTGTTTCTGGTAGTGGTAAAAGTAGTTTAGTAAACGAATGTTTATATAAAGGACTATCTAACCAAATCTATCGTAAAAAGAAAAAACAAGGAGATTTTGACGTCTTAGATGGCACAGAGAACTTTGAAAAGATAATCAATATAGATCAATCACCTATTGGACGTACTCCAAGGAGTAATCCAGCTACTTATACAGGAGTGTTTGATGATATTAGAGACATGTTTGCTTTAACTAATGAAGCTAAATTAAGAGGATATAAAAAAGGTAGATTTAGTTTTAATGTTAAAGGCGGTAGATGTGAAACATGCCACGGAGACGGTCTAATCAAAATAGAGATGCATTTCTTACCAGACGTTTACGTACCTTGCGAGGTATGCAACGGGAAGAGATACAACTCTGAAACACTAGAAGTTAAGTATAAAGGTAAAAATATTAGTGATGTTTTAGGCATGACCATTGAAGAGTCTGTTGTCTTTTTTAAAAACATACCAAAAGCATTTAATAAACTATCTACATTGAATGACGTAGGATTAGGTTATTTAAAAATAGGTCAACCTGCAACCACTTTGAGTGGTGGTGAAGCTCAACGGGTTAAATTAGCGAAAGAGCTGCACAAGAGAATCACGGAAAATACGCTATATATACTTGATGAACCAACAACTGGTCTACACACCGATGACGTTAAGAGATTATTAAAAGTAATCAACCATATTGTTGACTTAGGGGCAACAGTTGTAATCATCGAACATAACCTAGATGTTATAAAGGTCGCAGATCATATTATTGATTTAGGACCTGAAGGCGGAGACATGGGTGGTATGGTAATAGCAACGGGTACTCCCGAAGAAGTCAGCAACAATACAGATAGTTACACAGGGCACTACTTAAAAAAAGTATTAGAGGTGTAAAATATGGGGAATAAACCAGAAGAATTTGAAAAAGAGGATACCGAAGAAACGGTTCCCACAGAAGAAGAAAAGAAGGAATTAGAAAACCTTCTAAAAGCAATCAAAGAACTAGAAGAAAACAAAAACAAAGAAGGAGTTAATAAAAAGAAAGGATTCATTGCCATTGAGTTTGGCACTGTTTTTCACCATAATCTTTATATTAACTTCGTTTTTACATATATATTAAATCTAACTTTAGCTTTTATATTGATTCAACTCTTTAATTTTGCGTCATATGATAGTATTATCTATGTGGCTCTATTTGTACTAGGGTATACATTATTAGAATCTGTATATCGTATATATGTCTTAATGAATCATTTCCAACTCATAGTTAAGTCTTTAGGGTTTGTATTCTTTTTTGGTTATATCATAATCTTCTTTGTATTAGATCAATATATATTTGGTGAAACAATATATTTTCTAAATGAAACATTGTTTGTTGTTTTTGTAGGTATGTTTACCATAGTTAGGTATGTCTTAAGTTATTTTCTAAGACAAAACTTCCGTAAAAGGAATTTGAGGTGATTTATAATGAATTTAACAGTTCAAGATTTATGTAATGATTATAAATTCAAAATTATGGCGGGTGAATTGGGAGTTAGTAACTTAATTGAGATTCCTCAAGTTTCACGCCCAGGTGTTGAATTAGCTGGTTTATTTGATTTTTACGAAAGTACTAGAATTCAAGTTATGGGAAGTAAAGAAGTAACTTTCCTAGGTTGGATTAGTGATGAAGAAAAAATGGTGCGAGTAGATAAATTATTTAAAGCGAAACCTCCAGTTTTTATATTTTCATTAAATGGAGAGGTTCCAAATATATTTATTGAGAAAGGTAATGAGTATGATATTCCTATTTTAAAAGCTAGAAAAACATCAAGTGAGCTTATTAGTAGCTTATTTCAATACTTAAATAGTAAAATGAGTGATAGAATTAGTCTTCATGGTACACTTGTAGATATAAGTGGTGTTGGTGTATTGATTAGAGGAGAGAGTGGACTTGGTAAAAGTGAAGTTGCACTTGAATTAGTTAGAAGAGGACATCAATTAGTCGCTGACGATCGAGTTGATATCTACCAGCGAGAACTAGGAGTACTTGTAGGTGAGGCACCGGATTTACTTAAAGAGCACCTAGAGATAAGAGGTATCGGAATAGTAAATATCGTAAAACTATTTGGCGCAAAGGCATATAAAGAGAATAAAAAAGTTATGTTAGTGGTTGACTTAGAAAAATGGGATCCTAAAAAAGATTATGATAGATTAGGGATAACTGACGAAACAATTCAGTTGTTTGATACTGAAGTTCATCTAGTTAAAATTCCTGTATCTCCAGGTAGAAATGTTGCTTCTTTAGTAGAAGTTGCTGCGATGAATTCAAGATTAAAATTCCTAGGAACAGATTCTGCTAAAGAATTTGTAGATAAAATTGATTTACATATAAAACAAAAAACCAAAGAAAAGTAGAGGTATAGCATTATGGGAATACACAATTTTGATCCATTGAATAATATATTTATAGACTTTGGATTTTTCCAATGGCAAAAATATAGTTTAATGATTCTTTTAGGATTAGTAATCGCAGTTTTACTAGGAATAAAAGAAGGTAAAAAACTAGGAATATCTGGAGAACAAATAATTGATGGTGCTATTATAATCGTACCTTTATCAATAATAGGAACAAGGTTATGGTATGTTGCATTTGAATGGAGTAGATTTTATGTTAAAGGTGATATTGTTGAAACATTTTTAAAAGTTATTGATATTTCTGGTGGTGGATTAGCTATTCATGGTGGATTCTTCACAGCACTAGTAAGTGTAATAATCTATACTAGAATCAAAGGAATAAATGTCTTTAGAGTATTTGATTTAATGGCACCTGGATTCTTAATAGCTCAAGCTTCCGGAAGATGGGGTAATTTCTTTAATCAAGAAGCGCACGGTGGAGTAATAGGTGGTGTTAAATCTAGTATTGAAAATTTAAGTCTTGATGAACAACGTGAATTCTTATCAGGAACACTTAAACTTCCTGATTACATTACAAATAATATGTATTTAAACGGACCTGACGGATTAAACTATTATCATCCAACATTCCTATACGAGTCTATTTGGAACATACTTGGATTTGTTATTATATTAATTTTAAGAAGAACTAAGTTAACAAGAACAGGTGATATGATAGGGTTTTATTTAATATGGTATAGTGTTGGTAGATTCTTTATTGAAGGTATGAGAACAGATTCACTTTACATAGGTAGTACTGGATTAAGAACAGCTCAAATAATTTCATTATTAATGATTGCTGGCGGAATGGTATTCTTAGTAATTAATAGAACAATATTCAAACAACCAAAATATTTTGAAGCTTTAGCTGAAATAGAAGAGCAAAATTCTAAAATTATAGAAGAAAATGTTCTATAATATAAAACGAGGTGATTTATTATGATG
>JAFLJX010000071.1 GCA_022712785.1 Mycoplasmatota bacterium
CTTGGTTTACTGCAGTTTCAACAACAAAGTCTAATGAATCACTTAGTTTGCTTTGTCCGACGTCATGTTGGTATTGTCCTACACCTATAGATTTAGGATCAATCTTAACTAACTCACTAAGTGGATCTTGCAATCGTCTTGCGATACTAACTGCACTTCTTTCTTCTACTGCAAGGTTTGGAAATTCATCTCTTGCTAAATCACTAGCACTATATACTGAAGCTCCAGCTTCATTTACAATTATATAATATAATTCTTTATCTACTTTTTTAATTACTTCAATAATGAACTGTTCAGTCTCACGTGATGCAGTACCATTCCCGATTGCGATTATCTCAATATTGTATTTTTTAATCGCACCTAAAACTTTTTTGAAAGACTCAACTATTCTTTCTTTATTAATTCTTTCACCAGGATATTTTTGATGAGGATAAATAACATCAATGTATGTCATTTTACCCATTTCATTTACTACAGCTAATTTACAACCAGTTCTATAAGCAGGGTCTACTCCTAAAACCATTTTACCCTTCATAGGTGGTTGAAGTAATAAACTTCTTAGATTTTCACTAAAGATATGAATTGCATTATCTTCTGCCTTAACAGTAAGTTCACTTCTAAGTTCTCTTTCTATTGATGGTTGTATTAATCTTTTATACGCATCTTTAACTGCGATTTGAAGATGTGGATAAACAAATGATTCTTTGTTTTCAATTATACCGTCTTCTAAGAATTGATGTACTCTATCAACTTCTAGACTAATTTTAGTAGATAAGATTTTTTCTTTATCTCCACGATTTATAGCTAAAACTCTATATAATTTAACTTTTTTAAGAGGTTCTTTATAATCATAGTAAAGCTCATAAATTTTCATATCATCTTTAGCATTTTTCTTAATCTTAGATTCTAGTATCCCGTTGTTCAATGTATATGTTCTAATCCATTTACGGAAATCAGAAAAATCACTAATCTCTTCAGCAACAATGTATAAAGCACCTTCAATTGCTTGTTCAACAGTCAAAACTTCTTCAGTAATATATTTTTTAGCTTCCTCTTCCAAAGAACCTTCCATGGGAAAACTGAATATATAATCTGATAAAGGTTTTAGACCTTGTTTGATTGCAATTGTTGCTTTTGTTTTCTTTTTCTCTTTATAAGGACGATATAAATCTTCTACATCAACTAATTTAGGCGCAGCTAAAATCTCTTGTTTTAACTCGTCTGTTAAAAGTCCTTTTTCGTCGATTAATCTAATAACGTCTTCTTTTCTTTTCAAGAGATTTGCTTTGTATTCATATTCTTTGTTGATATCCCTAATTTGTTCTTCATCCAAAGCATCTGTTTGTTCTTTACGATAACGCGCAATAAAAGGAACTGTATTACCTTCATTTAAAAGGTTTAACACTGTTTTTACTTGTTTTTTAGTAATCTTTAACTTCTGCGTTATTTCCAAAACTAATTTTTCATTTATTACCATATTACTACCTCCCTGAAATATAAAAAAGCCTAAAAAGGCTACTTTATTTTTGAATATGTACCGCTATTTATTGCATTAAAAGTACTTGGAATTTCTATGCTTCCACTTGAGAGATCAACAACTTTCCCATCAACAATGGTAAACAAGGCTGGTGTTCCAGTTGCACCATAAGTATCAGCTAAATATTTGAACTCACCATCTTTAAGATCCGAAGAATTCAAATAATAAAGTTTAAGATTTTCATTATTGCTAACACTAAATGCAGCAACTTCATCTTTGATTAAAAGACAATGGCTACAATTATCTGAGTAAAGGTAAACTAAGTACTGTTCTTCTGACTTGTCTAACAGTGGAGAATTCTCAAATGTATCATCTAAAGAATTATATATAATCAAACTTATCATTATAGCAAAAAATGCAATTGCAAATCCTATAATTGCATATGTTAGGAATTTGTCGCTACCTCTTTTTTTATTTTTGTGTTTGTATGTTGCCATAAATACCACTCCTAGTCAATTTATTGTAATCATAAATAGTGTAAAAAGCAAGTAATTTACATAGATTTATCATGAAAATACATTCATGATAAATTAGTGAAAAGTCTATTTTGTTTCAATAAATAAACAGCCACTTTAAATGACTGTTTTATTCTTTTAAACATACTGCGATCACATAATTATCAGAATGTGAAATGCTAACTTTAACAATATCTTTAGACATATATTTTGATTCAATATACGGAGCTCCAAATTCATCTGTTAATACTTCTACATCAGTAAAGTTTAATGGTGTTAAAAATTTCTTATAAACTTTTGTATACGCTTCTTTAGCTGCGAATCTTCCAGCTATATATTCTAACTGTCTTTGACTATTACTAATGCTATTATATCTATCCAGTTCTCTTTTAGATAATATTCTATTTATGAATCTATCATTGATCTTTTCTTTTATCTGAGCGAATTCTACTATATCTACACCTATCTCATTACTCATTAAGATCATCCAATATTTGTTGGGCTAAATCATTGATATTTCTATATCGATGATTTAGGGCAGATTTTGATACTCTTTTCCTTATTACTTCTTCGCTCATATCTGACATTTCATTAAGTGATGACTCTGGGAATTTTTTTCTTAATATGATTGCTTCTCTCATACTCTTTGGTAGCTTAGTAGTATCTACCATATTCTCAAGAACACTTATACTTCTTAATTGTTTATTTGCAGCATCAAGGGTTTTATTTTGATTTGCAATTTCCATGTTAATAACCCTGGTTATTGAATTTACAAAATCTCTTTTAATTCTTTCGTCTTCAAATTCAAACAGTGCGTTAATAGCACCGGTAACTCTTAGGAAGTCTGCAATTTTTTCTGATTCTTTTATGTATGTTATATATCCTCTTTTTTTCTTAATAACTTTTGAATTTAAATAAAAGTAAGTCATTAGCTCTTGAAGTGCTAAAGCGTGTATTTCATCACCTGAATGTATCTCTAGATGATAGCTACTACTCTTAGGTGAATTGATTGATCCAGAAGCTAAAAATGCTCCTCTTAAATATGATCTTTTACAACATTCTTTTACTATTAATGTACTTTCAATAGCCTCTTGATAATTATCTGTATTATTCATTAAGCCTAGTTCATTAATAATTTCAGATGCTTTATTTCTTATAATAACTAAATAAATATCATTCTTTTTAAGTTTCATTTGTTTTTTAGACATAATGTCTACTTCAATCCTATATAATTCTTTTGTACTACTTATAACTTTTCTAGCAATTTGAATATTTGTTGTATGAAATTCAATTCTAAGTCCTTCACTAGATAGATTGATTTCCCCATTCATTCTTAAAAGGGCTGATAATTCTGCGAGTTTGCAGCATTTATCGGCTTTTAAAGTTAACATTTCGCTTTTAGTGTCAGACGCAAAACTCATAAAATCACAACTTTCTTTTAAGTTATTTAATTATATCATTGTAGTAATTAAAAGTCTATATATAACAAAAAGGAGCAATTGCTCCTTTAAAATATTATTTATTTAATGTTTCAATATATCTAGATACTTCAACTGCGGCTATAGTTCCATCAGCTGCTGCAGTTATGATTTGACGTAAGTCTTTTTCAATAACGTCCCCAATCCCAAAAATACCAGGAATGGTAGTACGCATTTTGTCATCTACTTGAATGTATCCCCATTTATTTGTAATACCTAAATCTTTAACAAGTGTTGTTTCAGGTAATGAACCAATAAATACAAATGCCCCATCAACTTTAATATCTTCTTCTACTTTAGTTTCTGCATTTCTTATTTTAACTGTTTCTAATTTATTCTCTCCATCAAAAGAAAGAATTTCATAACCTAATTTGAAGTCCATTTTACCAGTTGCTTTAGCTTGATCTATTGCTTTAGCATCTGCTTGCAAAGTTGGAAGAATATTAACAACAGTTATATGATTAACTATCTTCGTAAGGTATGTTGCTTCTTCGATTGCACTGTTACCGCCACCTACAACAACGATATCTAAGTCTTTAAAGAAAGCACCGTCACATATTGCGCACCAACTAATACCACGTCCATTTAATCTTGATTCTCCTGGAGCATTTGTTCCTCTTGGAACTGTTCCAGTTGCTATGATAACTGCTTTTGCTTTGTATACTTCGTTGCTAGTAGTATGTAGTTCTTTTAAATCACCCAAATCTTTAATTTCTACAACATCACCGTATTTATATTCAACACCAAGTTCTTGCGTATGATTAAACATTTTTTCACTAATTTCAAATCCTGTAACTTTACCTAGGCCTGTATAATTTTCTACTTCCCAAGTTGACATCATTTTTCCACCAGGTGCAGCTTTTTCTAACATTAAAGTTTTTAAGTTAGCACGTTGTGTGTATAATGCCGCAGTCATTCCACCAGGTCCAGCACCAATAATTATTACGTCGTATTGCCCCATATCCTTTACTTCACTATTCATATTACTCATCATAATAAATCACCTCGTTTTATATTATAGAACATTTTCTTCTATAATTTTAGAAT
>JAFLJX010000072.1 GCA_022712785.1 Mycoplasmatota bacterium
TGTGGTGAACATGGTGGAGAACCAACAAGTATTGAATTCTTCCATAACACAGGACTTGATTATGTAAGTTGTTCTCCTTATAGAATTCCTGTAGCAATTGTTTCTGCTGCACAAGCACAATTAAAAAACAGAAGATAAATAAATAATATTAAAGCACTGAAATTTCAGTGCTTTTTTGTTATAATATAATTGGTGGTAATTATGATAGGAAATGATTGGGATTTAATACTTAAAACTGAATTTAATAAACATTATTTTAAAGAGCTATTAAGATTCATTAATATTGAATATAACACTAAAACTATATTTCCTAAGAAGGAAGATATTTTTAATGCTTTTAAGTATTGCCCTTTTAAAAATACTAAACTTCTAATTTTAGGACAAGATCCATATCATAACTTTAATCAATCTCATGGACTTGCATTCAGTGTATTAAAAGGAAATAAAATTCCTCCTTCACTTAGAAATATATATAAAGAATTAAATAGTGATTTAGGAATAGAAATACCTAGTCATGGTGATTTAACATTCTGGACTAAACAAGGAGCTTTATTACTAAACACAATTTTAACAGTGGAAGCTCATAAGCCTCTTAGTCATAACCTTAAAGGCTGGGAGTGTTTTACTGATGAAGTAATCAATGTACTCAATAAAGATGATAGACCTAAAGTGTTTGTTTTATGGGGCAATAATGCTATAAGCAAGAGTAGACTAATTACTAATAGTAATCATTTAATAATAAGTTCTAGTCACCCTTCACCACTATCAGCTAGGCATTCATTTTTTGAAAGTAAGGTATTCTCAAGAATTAATGAATTTTTAAAGAAAAATGGAATTACAGAAATTGATTTTGATGTAAAATAATATAAAGGTTGAAAAATTTAGTTCGTAAGGGTATTATATATCTAAGAGTAGCTATTCTGCGTTAAGTGTTATACCATGGGATGTTGGGTATAAACGAACACAAACGTGGCGGTGGAATGGCGCGTCCGCGATATATCGGAAGATATTTTTTTTAGTGGACCTCTCATAAAATTTTATGGAGGTTTTTTATTATGCAAAATAGAGGTAGTATATTCACGACCAAAACACTTAATAGAGCTGCGATGTTAATAGCAATGAGTGTTGTATTAAAAGCTTTTTTAAGTATCGAGGGTGGATTTTTTAGATTTACATTATTTAGTATTCCATTAATCATACTTGGTATCTTGCTTGGACCATATATTGGTATTATCGCAGGGTTCATTGTTGATTGGATTTATGTACTAATATCACCATTCGCATTCTCATTCAACTTAATGACCTTATCAACAATCGCTTGGGCTTTGATACCAGCCTTATTCTTTTTTAGAAAAAAGGAGTTATCTTTGGTTCAAATATCGGCTATTATAATTGTAACTAGTTTGCTGGCATTCTCACTCAATACGTATCAATTATACATATGGGCAGGATCTGGGGCATTAGCTAATGTACCTTTAAGATTAGTTATTATGATGACGACATGGGTAGTTCAAATACCTGTGGTTCATGTATTATATCAGCGTGTTATTGTTAATGAATTTAAACTATTAAAAATTAGATGATTACTTAAATGTAATCATCTTTTTTTGAATCATTATATAAAAAAAGGTGGAAAAAATTCCACCTTACAAGTTGATTATTTTTACTTCTCCAGCACCTAAATGAATATCTAATATATTATGATCAATAATTTGAGTGAAGGCACGTGGACCTTCATGTGTAGAAAATAATAATTTACCTGACATTTCACCATTATGAGATAAAGATCTTACTAATTCAATATTTGATTTTAAATATACTTCATGGTAAGGATTTCCGTTAGCTAAAATTAGTAGTACATTATTTTTATTTGATTTTGTTTTTTTGTAGTAGGCTAAACCAATAAATGTTTGTGAATTACCGTCTGAATATATTGGTACAAAAGATTTATTGTTTGTTAGTTCTTTTAACCATTTCTTTCTTATAGGTTTTAGTGCGTCTAATATATCTGGTAATTCCCATCTACGATAATTTGTGTAGTGAAATTGATACTTATCGAATAAAGCTAATTTACCATAATATGGATCGTTCTTTGGTAGATTAAATTCTTCGTTTTCTCTTGAATCTAAACCTAGATTCATAGGTTGTCTTTCAAATACTTCTTGTCCGCTATTGATAAATGGTACACCGTTAGGCATAAACATATTTAAGACCGTTAGCATTTTTGCTAAAACTTCGTTTCCTTCTCTAGCTGCTAATCTTGGTGTATCATGAGTTTCTCCGCAAGCGAACAGTGGAAGAGGTAATGTATTTGAATTCATGATAAATCTTTGAAGTTTTCCTTCAAATACTCTTGGTTCCATAGTAAACCCATTACCAATAATCATGTTATATCCGGCATCATATGCAAATTGTGCATTTGAAATTTGAAGTTCTTCAGCAATGAAACTGAAATCTTCATCATTTTCTCTTGCTTTTGAGATAATCATTTGTAGTAACTTAGAGGGAAGAGCATGACCCATATCTATTCTAGCTCCATCAATTCCAAATCTTCTTTGATAACTAGGAACTATATCAGCAAGTTTATCCCATAGTTTTAGATTAGGGTTTTCACCATGATACATATTTGATTTAATTGTATCAAATAGAATATATGGTGGTCTATCTGTTGTATCTAAGAATTTTTTCGTTTCTTTAGGGAAATCTTCATACATTCTAAAGAAAGTAACATCAGTCCATGGAGGTTGTGAATCATTTATATGATCACTGAAAGCAGGAGCAATCCTTAAATCAAATTTCTTTTGAATTTCCTCGCTTAAATTCTTTTTTGTTTTAATTTTATTCCATAAATCTTTGTTTTGTTCTTTAGGGTTATATTGGAACATATTTATATGTCTATAGGTATCTTTGCTTTGATAGACTTTCTCCATATATTCTAAAGTTGGTAGTGTAGTTTCTCCTATACCTTCAACTTTGGGAACTTTATAATTATCATATTCACTTGCTTTAATCCAGTAAAACCAATCTGGATGGTCTTTGATAAGATCGTTTTCTACAGCGTTTGTTCTAGGTATAATATCAATCATAACTCTCATGTCTAATATATGGCAAGCTTCAACAAAGGCTTTAAACTCTTCTTCAAGAGTCATTGAGTCTTTTGTTAGATAGTCTTTTAAATTAGGATCTATTTCATTAAAGTTAGAAACTCCGTAAGGACTTCCTAAATCACCTTTTTTATCCTTTAAACTAAATTTAGATATTGGTAACATATATACAACATTAACTCCCATTTTTTTAAGAAGTGGAAGCATAGCTAACATTCTTACAAAAGAACCAGTTTCTGGCATTTTATAAATATTTTCTTTTTCTAGTAGCCCAGATCTGTCATTATCCCAAGCTGCGCTTGTTCGGATCATAGTTGAATAAACAATACTTTGTTTGATCCAGTCTCCACCACGGTAATTTTTTTTAGGTGTTTTTTTATTGGTTGCTTTTGATAATGAAGTTTTGTAAGAAACTCCATCTTTAATATTAGGCATAATATAATCTTTAATAACAGAAATGAAAAAGTCGTATGGATTTACCATTAATTCATTTGATTGTGTTTTTGTGAATTTTGTTTCATCATAGTTAAAACAGTTCCACAAATCTGGAACTGTATAATTATATATTTTGGTGTCTTTATTGCTTTTTAGTACTTTTAATAATTTTTTTATCATTAAGGTTTCCATATATATATCGCCCTCTTCAACATTATTATATATTAACATGTTTGAAAAAGATATTAAAAACTGAAATAAGAAAACGCTACCATACCATGTATTTCACTATGAAAATAGAGGTAAAAAGTGTATAATATACCAAGTAGAGGTGATTATATGAAAAAACCAGTTATATTAATAATAATGGATGGATTCGGAATAAGTGATAGTGATGTTGGGAATGCCGTTAAAATGGCCAATACCCCAAATTTGGATATACTTATGAAAGAATATCCAATGAACTATTTAAACGCAAGTGGACTAAGTGTAGGACTTCCTGAAGGACAAATGGGTAATAGTGAAGTAGGACATTTAAATTTAGGAGCAGGTAGAGTAGTGTTTCAGTCTTTAAGTAGAATTAATTTGAGCATTAGTGATAAAAGTTTTTATCAAAATGAATCTTATTTAGATGCTATGGATAAAGTAATACAAAATGATTCTAAACTTCATTTCTTTGGATTGTTAAGTGATGGTGGAGTTCATTCTCACATTGAACATATCAAAGCATTATTTGATTTAGCAAAAAGCAGAGGTGTTAAAGAAACATATTTTCATGCTTTCTTAGACGGAAGAGATGTACCACCTAAATCTGCGATAACATATATAGAAGAACTAGAAAAATATATGGAAAGCATTGATTATGGAAGTATAGCAAGTGTTCATGGTAGATATTATGCAATGGATAGAGATAAAAATTGGGACAGGGTTCAAAAAAGTTATGATATCATAGTTGAGGCAAAAGGAAAATTTGCTAAGACAGCTAGTCTAGGTGTACTTGCATCTTACGATGATGATATAGCGGATGAGTTTGTTATTCCCTTTAATGTAGTCAAAGAGGGTATTGTTCATGATAAAGACAGTGTAATATTTGCAAACTTTAGACCTGACCGCGCTATTGAAATTGGAACTGCAATTTCAAACCCAACAGCTTCAGGACTTGACTATAGAAATGGTCCAACTGAAGTGACCTTTGTTTCTACAATGTCTTATAGTCCATTAGTAAAAGGTAAAATCGCATTTGGACTTCAAAAACTAGATAATATGTTTGGTGATGTTGTAAGTGAAGCTGGAATGAATCAATTAAGAATCGCAGAAACAGAAAAATACGCTCATGTAACGTTCTTCTTTGATGGAGGAATGGACAAAGAGATTAAAAATAGTGATAGAGCATTAATTAACAGCCCTAAAGTAGCTACTTATGACTTACAGCCTGAGATGAGTGCTTATTTAGTCACAGATAGAATTTTAGATGAAATTGAAACTAACAAACATGACGTTATCATCCTGAATTTCGCTAATTGCGACATGGTAGGGCATACGGGAGTAATTCCTGCGGCTGTCAAAGCTGTTGAAACTGTTGATGAATGTGTTGGTAAAGTAGTAGACGCTATATTAGATAAAGATGGTGTAGCTATAATTACCGCAGATCATGGTAATGCTGAAAAAATGTTAGACGAAAATGGTAATGTTTTTACAGCACACACTACAAACAAGGTGCCAATTATAATTACGAATAAAGAACTTAAAATCAGAGATGGTGGATCATTATCAGACATTGCTCCAACAATGCTTGAATTCTTAAAAGTAAAACAACCTGATGAAATGACAGGAATAAGTTTAATAAAAAAATAATTTAAGTTAGTAAGTTCTTATGACTTACTAACTTTTCATTAGGAATTGTGGTACATTATTAGAGGTGATAACATGAAAAATATAGTGTATAAAGATTTGATTTATGTAATGATTATAGGTGCATTAGTCGCTATATTAACAGGTATAGCGGTCGGAACAATTAATTACTTGTTATTCGACTTAGCTGGATTTACTATGAATATTTTCTTTTTATTTGGTGCTTATTTTATAGCTTCATACATTAGGAGACAATATTTTGAAAGTATAAAACTATATCAAATAATTGCAGTAATATTAACTATGTTTGGGTTTTTCTTCAGTATGGTCGTATTTCAAGTGCTAAATTATGGGATAGATACA
>JAFLJX010000073.1 GCA_022712785.1 Mycoplasmatota bacterium
TAAATCTGTATCACCGGGTTCAATAACAATGTATGAAGCAAGGTATACAACTTCTTCTAAATCTTTAGATTTTATAGCTAGTAAAGTAGCAAGTCTTGATGGACTATTTCTTAGGTACCAAGTATGAACAACAGGAGCAGCTAATTCAATATGTCCCATTCTTTCTCTTCTTACTTTACTTTCAGTAATTTCAACACCACATACAGCACATTTTTTACCTGTATGTGAACTTCTTTTTGATTTGTTACTACAAGCACATTGATAATCTTTTGTTGGTCCGAAGATTACTTCACAGAACAATCCGTCTTTCTCAGGTTTCAAAGTACGGTAATTAATTGTTTCATGTTTCTTAACTTCACCAAACGACCAACCTCTGATTTCCTCAGGAGATGCTAATCTAATTTTATAATGTGAAAATCTTTGACTCATAAAATCACCCTACTTTCTAAGATTGGAATCCATATTTTGAAATATAGTCTTCTGAATCTTCATCTACTAAACTTTTATTTGCTTCATTTACACCGGTTTTTTTATTGATTAACTCAACATAAATACCTATCGCTTGTAATTCTCTTGTCAATACTCTAAATGATTCTGGTAAGCTTGGTTCAGGAATGCTTTTCCCATCAACTATAGCTCTAAATACTTTATTTCTACCAATAATATCATCAGACTTAACAGTTAACATTTCTTGTAATGCGTATGCAGCACCATATGCTTCTAATGCCCATACTTCCATTTCACCAAAACGTTGTCCACCATTTTGAGCTTTACCACCCATTGGCTGTTGAGTTACTAATGTGTAAGGTCCAACCGAACGAGCATGCAATTTATCATCAACCATATGGTCTAGTTTTATCATGTACATAACTCCAACAGATATTCTATTATCGTAAGCATCACCAGTTTGACCTGAGTACAGCGTTTGTTTACCATCGGCAGCCATTCCAGCTTCTTTCATAATAGATTCTAAATCTGTACTACTAACACCATCAAACACAGGTGTCGCAACATGAACATTCAATTCTTTTGCTGCCATACCAAGATGTAATTCAAGTACCTGTCCAATATTCATACGTGAAGGTACTCCAAGAGGATTTAACATGATGTCGATAGGAGTTCCATCTTCCATGTATGGCATATCTTCAATTGGTAATATTCTAGAGATTACTCCTTTATTACCATGACGACCCGCCATTTTGTCTCCTTCGTTAATCTTACGTTTTTGAACAATATAAATTCTAACTATTTCATTTACACCTGGAGACAATTCATCTCCATTTGCTCTACTGAAGTATTTAACACTTCTAACAATTCCCCCACCACCGTGAGGTACTCTTAAACTAGTGTCTCGAACTTCACGTGATTTCTCACCAAAAATAGCTAGTAATAATTTATCTTCTGGAGTTGGGTCTGTTTGTCCTTTAGGAGTAACTTTACCAACTAAGATGTCACCTTCAAATACTTCAGCCCCAGGAATAATAATTCCTTTATCATCCAAGTATTTTCTACCTTCATCTCCAACGTTTGGAATTTCTCTTGTGATTTCTTCTTTTCCAAGTTTTGTATCTCTAGCTTCAATTTCAGATTTTTCAATATGAATCGAAGTATAAACATCTTCTTTAACTAATCTTTCACTCATAATTATTGCATCTTCATAGTTGTAACCATTCCATGTCATGAATCCAACAACAACATTACGCCCTAGTGCCATTTCACCTTGATCCATAGAAGGACCATCAGTGATAATATCACTAGCTTTAATTTTGTCACCAATATTTACGATAGGAGTTTGGTTTATACAAGTTCCTTGATTAGATCTTTGGAATTTAGGTAAATCATAAATATCCATAGTTCCATTTTTTTGTCTAATTCTAATTACATCACCGTCAACATATTCAACTACACCAGAATTTTCTGCGATGATACAAGATCCTGAATCATGAGCAGCTTTATGTTCTATACCTGTTGCAACATATGAAGCTTCAGGTATTAATAATGGAATTGCTTGACGTTGCATGTTCGCACCCATTAGTGCACGGTTTGCATCATCGTGCTCTAAGAATGGAATACATGCAGTTGAAATTGAAACGATCTGTTTAGGAGATACATCCATTAATTCAACTTTATTACGAACAAACATTTTTGTTTCTCCGTTATTTCTAGCAACTACTTGGTCATGAACAATGAATTTATCATCGTCTACAACAATATTTCCCTGTCCAATTATATATTTTTCTTCTTCGTCTGCTGATAGATAAACGATTTCATCAGAAACTTTCGCTGCATCATCTCCAAATTTATTAACTTTTAGATAAGGCGTTTCCATAAATCCATACTTATTTACTCTAACATATGAAGCTAAACTATTTATTAATCCAATATTTTGTTCCTCAGGTGTTTCAATAGGGCAAATACGGCCATAGTGACTGTGATGAACGTCACGTACTTCGAATCCAGCACGGTCCCTAGTTAATCCACCAGGTCCAAGAGCTGAGATACGACGTTTATGTGTTAACTCATCAAGAGGATTAGTTTGAGCCATGAATTGTGATAACTGGCTACTACCAAAGAACTCTTTAATTGACGAAGTTAAAGGTCTAATATTAATCAAATTTTGAGGAGTAATTTCATCAGGTTCTTTTGTAGACATACGATCCTTAACGTTTTTCTCCATTTTTGTAAGACCAATTCTAAATTGATTCTTAAGTAATTCGCCAATTAATCTAAGACGTCTATTACCAAGATGATCAAT
>JAFLJX010000269.1 GCA_022712785.1 Mycoplasmatota bacterium
GGAATCGCGCCTTTTTGTTTTGTAATAAGAATATCTCTATATTGGATAGGTGGTAATCTATCCAATTTTCTTTGGGGCTTGTAATTGTTGTAATAATCTAGGAAATGATCTATTTTCTTAAGCACAGCTTTAATTGTTTCACAATCACTTAAATCTATATGATCTTTAAGCGTGCCAAAGAACGATTCCATTGGAGCGTTGTCCCAACAGTTCCCACGTCGAGACATTGATTGTGTGATTCCGTAGAATTTAAGAAAATCTCTAAAATCACTTGATGCATAATGACTTCCCTGATCTGAATGTACAATCATATTGTTATTCTCATCAAATAATGGATGTTTAGTTAAGTTATCCAAAGTTTCCATTACGAAATCCATTTTAAGTGATGGTGAAACTGCTCTTGCGACTATTTCCCCAGTTTGGCTATCCTTAATTGCTGAGAGGAAACCTCTTGTATTCTTTTTCCCGAATCTGAAGTACGTGATGTCTGTCAAAAGTACTGCGAAAGGTCTTCCTGGTTTAAAATTACGCTTCACATGTTCGTCATGAATATGATGACCTTTAATATTCCTAGCCATTCTCTTATACGGATTTGCTTTGCGTATTGGACAAATTATTTCATATTTTCTCATGATTCTTTGAATTCTTTTTCGGTTCATAATAATTCCGTATTGGTTGTAGAGAAAATCTTTGATTCCTCTCGAACCTTTTTTGTATCCCTTAAATTCATATGCTTCAAGAATTAAATCTAGTAAAGCTAAATCTTGTTCTTCACGAATATCACGTTGTTTCAGTGCTGATTCACCGTGAAATTGGTAATATCCACTTCTAGATACATTAGCTTCCTTACACAGGAAACTAACCATGTTTTTGTAGCTGTTGTCCACGATTATATCTTGTATAATCTCAAATGTTATTTCTTCTTATATTGCGTTTGTGTATATACACTCCCCTTTCGATCATATCTAACTTTTTTTGGAGTTCCAGCTGTACTTCAAGAAATTTATTCTTTGCTTTTAACCGTTCGTTCTCTTCTTCTAGACTTAATATTCGCTTAAGGGGTCTTCCAGATTTTTTCTTCCTTGTATCTTGAAGTCCCATTATTCCAGACTTCTCGTATGATATTGTCCATCTCTTTAACGAACTATATACTCTAGTCATTCCTATAATCGTTAAGTCAAATCCTGCCTTCTTAAATATTTCAGAAGGTAATAATCCTTTTTCAATTTCAGAGATTGCATAGTGTTTCATATCGTCTGTATATGTTATTCCTTTAGCTCCGACTCGTTTAACATATTTATTTAATTTTAGTATTTCTATTTCTTGTTCTGTAAATAGTTTTTTACTCATATTGTTCACCTCTCTTTAAGTATACAAAAAGAACCTATAAAATTATACACTGGCTTTTTTACCGTGTCTACTTTATAGGTTCCATTTTAAATTAGATGTTAGTTTTTTTACTTTTTCTTTTAGATTATTAGTAATCAGATAGGTTGAACTCATCCATTATATTGTCAATCTTAGAGAATATTGCAAATTCATTTCCCCATAGATCAAAATAAACACCACTATGAATACCACATGCATCATATACAGAAGATGCACTTCCTACATATCTCCAAAAAGCAATTCCAGCACCCGAATCGCCACCTGCCCTTGTATAGTTTGACTTGACAACATCAGTATATCTGTCACCCGATGCATGTGTATAAGAAAAACTTGTACTTACAACTGTCCCTAATTGCTCTCCAGATGTTGCACCATACATATGAACACCCATATTCTGAATAATAACATAATTTGAATGTGCAGTTTGATAAGTTTCATTATTCATAAATGTTTTTGATGGATAAAAGTCATGATAAATCCAAAATCCATTTCTTAATTCAACAAAAGCAGCATCAATGTTTGATGTAAATGTAGAACTTCCTGTCTGGAAGTCTCATAAATCACCCATATGAATCAAATCGTCATCAGAATCTTCATAGTAAATGTTTGACCCATTTGTTTGATCCGAATACTCAATATGTCCAGCTGTAATAAACCCACTATTACCATCATCATCATATGCGGGTAATCCAATAGACATCATACCCCAGTCATCATTATCATCCTTGAAATGAAGTTCCCATCCATTTTTCAATGTAGTTGATACATCATATTCAGAATAAGAATACTCAACTTCAATTATAATATTATTGCACTTAATAATTTCTCTAATAAACTCCTGGTTATCTACGTTGTATGAATCTAGTGTTACTTTAATCAAATTCTCTTTTTCATCTAGTTCAATTGCAGTTATACCTTTATCTCCAAGGTATTTTTCTAATTTTCTTTGATCATTTTTTAACTCTTCTAATGTATATTTAACTTCATGAATTTGGTGCTTATCTTTTAGACCATATTTTTCCTTAAATATTTTTGACTTATCCTTTGCTACATTAAAGTGTAATACCTCTCCTTCAAAATAAGCACCAGCATAAATTTCTATAAATTCAGCATTATTACCATTTTTTTCGAAAAGACCTGTTACAAATTCAACTCCATCAGATTGCTCAATAAGAACTTCATATTCTTCTGAAGTAACACCAAAACTATTATTTGCGTATATATTTGTTTCTACGTTTGTAATTAGAAATAACAATAAAACAAATGTTACTAAATAGTAAAATATTTTTTTCATCTTTATACTCTCCTTTTAATCATATTCACTAGAGATTTCTCCTGTATTAATCTCTACAATCTCTTCATAAATGTAGAATTTAACTTGATCACTAATTAAATCTAAGTCATCACTTGTTACAAATACCTTGTTCTTCTCAATATCAATATAGACAGAAGTTAGTCCGTTTTCAATCATTTTTTGTCCTAGCAAAGTATTTACATACTCTAAATCTTCTAAATTGTTTGACACGTAGACAATTTCTTGGTTAGTTTTCTCAAGATACTCTACTAGTTCTAATGGGGAGTTGTTTGTAATACATAAAGTATAACTACCCTCGCTATTTATATAGAAACCACCATAGTAGTATCTATAGTTTTTTATAGTATATCCAATTTCTTGTGTTGGTGCAAAGTCAACTTCATCTTCATTTTGGATATTTTCTTCTGTCTTACAAGCACTTAGAATAGCAACTGCAAGAATAAGAATGATTATCTTAATAGATTTCATGGTTCTCCTCCTATATTAATGATTGTTTTCTTTGGGCAATTTATCTTATACTATCATCCCTTCCAATTATAACATTAATAACATCTAAAGCCTCATAGAGTCTGTACTTTCGTAAATTAATAAGCGAATCAAATATAGAATGTACACCAATATTCTACAAAATTTATGCTTTTAAGATTTATACTTCACATCTAAATATGTATTCAACCCTGTAAATGTAGATAAGCCTTAAATATATCTTTATTAAAAACATTATTAGTTTCAACTTAACGAAAAAATGAAGTTCATTCAAATAAGTTTTTAGTGCGACAGAATCAGCACATAAATCAGTACTTAGAAAAGTATGTTTCCCATTTACCCTGTTAATAAGAATATTCTCTTTTACAACATTAGTTATTTTAATATATTTTTGTACATATTTATATCGAATTCAAAATAATTTACAGCTTACATATATTATGTTTAATTAATTTTAATACACATTTAATGAAAACAACAGGGTCCATAGGGCCCGTTTTAATAAAAAGTTCTCCAAAAAGAGAACTATATTCATTATCCCTTAATGTATAGTAATTACAAACTTGCTTATTTATATCTTTTCTAAATAATATGTGTGATGTAACAAATACGGTAATCTTTACCTCTGTTGCAACAAATGACGGTTAATAATCAGATAAATATTGTGAAAAATATAAACTTATATTTACATCACCTAAACTCCAGGATCATTTGGTAGATTTTATTTTCTTTGCACATTCTATGGTATTTTTCACAAGTTCAAATCTAATAAATCAATCCCAATAATCAGAGTTTTCAATGCTTGATATGAATTCTGTAGCCTCAATTGAATCAAAATAGAAGAATGAATCCTGAACAGTCTCACCATCAATATCGTATAATACTCTTACAACAATATCCATAAGATTATCACTACTAGATGAAATTTCAACTCTTAAGTTGTACGTCTCTTCAACTATATTAAATTTTGCTATCGAACTACTAGGGTAATCAAACCCAACTCTATTCCCTTCAAGACCATCTATGACTTCACATAGATAATCTGTGAAATCAGAAAAGACAATTATCATATCTTGATCTGTAATTTCGTGGTCAAAATTAATAACTCCTGTGTCAAAAGCACAGGTTAAGTGATTAATATCAATACTATTATCAACAAATGAATCACTCAGTGATTCGATTAAAAAGTCATTCTCAGCAGATTGTACTGGATCCCCTTTATCATTGTCTTGCAATTGAGGATCATTTACACATGATGTTAAAAAAACTGTTACAACTAAAACTGTCAAAGCTAATAATTTTTTCATAATTTCCCTCCTACCTCTATAGTACTACAAAATACAATCATTATTAATTTTCTTCATTAAGTTGCATATATAATCTCTTAAAGTGCAACATATTTATCATTATCGATTAATTTTCATATATGAAACCAAAGTGTTCTATGTTTGTAGTAGAGTAATACGTAAGACCGTGATCCCAGTCATCCAATATATATACACCATTTCCACCAATATGGTATGTATATCCTACCCCTAGAACTGCATGACGACCACCATAAATAGGATCGTTTATAAATAACACAGATGGATTCCCAGTTCTAACTAATGCTTTGAATTCTTCAAAATCATTTGGCGTAGAGGTGTCACCATCATTAATATGTGATATAATCGCAGAATAGTCATCATGGTTATTAGTATCTAAGTATCCAGTAAGTCCCAATGAGAACTCCTGAGGTCTAGTACCACAACTAAGATTACCAAAAGCATCCAAATTACATGAGCCCATATCAATTGCTAACTCAATGATTAGATCTTCAACAGCTTGCGAAGTGTAATCAGTAAATGTAACATTCACTCCTGCTTCCATAGGGAACATAGGTCTCCAAACACCATAAGGAGTACCTACATCATTACCTTCTAAAGTACTTAAATCATTGTGCCATTCGTTATCATAATATGCCACCAACATAGCTGTAGCAGTCGGCACACATCCTCCAGGCAATAGTTCATTCAAATATGAAGGTGTATCTTGAATAATATAAGCATAATGCATAGTACTAGAAGAATACTCTACCTTATGATCTAAATCTGGTACATTGCTAGTATTAATAGTATAGACTATTGATGTACTTAATTCTGAAATAGGATTACCAAAAGCATCTCTATTTATAATAGATGTGATATACCCATCGCCAGAACCATATTCTTTATTATCTTTGTTCTTCTGCGCAATTTCTCTTGCTTGTTCTACAGTATGAAACTTACTAGGAAACTCATAATATACTTTTTTCTTCTCTTCTGAATATCCATCAGTTCCCTCAAATCTAGCCTCTATAACTTCATAATTATTATCAACAATCATATATCCTGATTGTTCTCCATTAGAGTATACTCTATAAAGTTCACCTATTTTTTTTGAGTAAATGTCATATAGTTTTATACCCTTACCAACATTTGAAGCTGCCCAGGTTCATGTTCGCCCGAAAATTGTTTGTGAAAAACATTTACAGTTTCCTCATTTTTTGAAGCTGCTTCTACATCATTCATTGAAGCCGTAGTAAATAAAAACATAACACATAAACCTAAAATCAGAATTTTTTTTATTTTTCCCTCCCTTTTATTAGTATCAATAATACTGTGACTTTTTTTAATTATTACCATTTTACCTTGATTCTGTTCCACTTCTTGTGGTCGCAGGACCAGTTAATCTTGGTGGTATCTTATAATATGTTCATTACTTTAACTGCTTTTTGATTCCACGGAGCTCTCCTTTCTAAATATTTACAACTTTTTTCAAACCATAAATATGAAATAATCATATTTATCAAATTATACAACGAATTTTATAAAACCAACAGGGTCCACATGGCCAGTTTTTATAAAAATAGTTCTCTAAAAAGAGAACTATATTCATTCTACTATTCATAAAATATCTGGTAATTCCTACAGAACTAAAGATTTAATTACTTCATCTTCTAAATAAACACTTTTGGTCATTCTTATATCACCCATTTTGGTAATTCTTATATCGACATTTATACCGAGTTGCTTTCACTAAAATACTGACTTTATTTTTTGACTTGCTTACATCGTTTTCTAACTGAAATACTTGACAAGGTTTGATAGGGTGTTACTGTTAAGTCATTTTAATCTAGTTTCTTTTTCTAATCAAATCTATAGGTGATTTATTAAGGATAGATATTAGTCTTGGTAACATGCTTATCAAAGATATACAAAGTACTAAAACTATATATGTAAGAAAGTCTCTAGGTGAAAACAGGTAAACACTGTATGTCAATTCATTACTAAATAAAATCCTACTTAACAAGTCTGAAAATGATAATAAAAGTACTATTGAAAACATGAAAGGTATTAATAGTAGATAAATTGTCTCAATAATTAGAGCTAGTGCTAGTTTTCTTTTGCTAAAACCAAGAGACATGAGGATACCAATACTTCTTCCAAAAATTTTATATGAGTTTGACCCATGAAGCAATAACAGAATGAACGATAGTAAAACGGTCACAATAAATGATATTAGCATTAGAGGTTGAATCTCCTGAGTGAACCTGTATTGTGATGTAATTAATTGATGTGAGGATAAGCCGTTAAATACTATTTGTTCGGTTCCAGTATTTGGAATATAAACTCTTTGGATATTTTTAATAAATGATTCATTTGTCAAAGTTTCCAATATCTCATTTGGATTAAGAATATTCAGACCAATTTCTCGAAATGGATATCTCTCATTGATTTTACCTATAAGCTCTGGTGATACATATAGTATTTCAGGTGTATTTTCAGACCCCTCATATACTCCCGTTACTTTGTATGTATTTGGTAAAATACCATCCCAGAAATCTTCACCACTTGTTAATGCTATGTCATTATAGAAGGTAGGTAAATCTACTTGAGCAATAAACTGTATCCAAGTTATCTCTTCATTTATTAATTGATCAATCTGATCAGTACTTGATGGTAATATTTCACGTAATAAATCTGCTCTAAAAAGAATCTCATCGTCATTTTTTGGATATGAGCCGGATATGTTATGGGTCGGATTATATTCTATACTTCTAGTGATTCTATAATTTTGCTCACAATTATCACAGTTAATATTCAAATAAGCTTCTGAACCCAACAGATGTTGCTCATCTTTTAAGCTATATGTTTCTAAGACTGTATATGTTTGAATATACTTTGACATTTCAAAATAGTGAAAGCTAGTTTTCGGAGATACAACAGTAGTGTGCTCAAACATTGTAATAAAGTCCCCATAATTCAATGGTATTTTCACTTCAGAATAGTCAGTTTCTATTATACCTACAATTGTAAACTCATTTGAGTAACAAATCTTAAAATTACCTTCTACATGATAACCAATTGAATCTTCAGTATCAAAAAAAAGCATCGACATATAATCTGTGATTACTAATTCATCTTCTCTAACAGGAAGACGTCCATCTTGTAAGTTAAGCTCATAATCATTAGATCCATACAATAGGCTAACCCTTGTAACCAAAGGCCTTTCAAACCCCTCATTATCATAATATTTATACATAATTTTATTAGAATATAGTATACCTTTTTTATCAGTATAAGATGAATAATAATTGTAAGCTTCATATACATCATTAATCTGGCTATTTGATTTAACAGATAACCCTCCATTATCTAACTCAACAATAGTAACTTCTTGTACACTGTAAGTCTCATATTCATTAGAATCAAAATATAAACTAAGTACATCATGGTCTGTAATTGAAATTGTCTTAAGTGATAAGAATGTAATAAATAACATAATTAATAAAAGTACATTCATTAAGATTGTACTAAATCTATTCATTGCTAACATTTTAAATGGATAACTCAACACAAATGAGCTAAACTTCTTTTGTTTGCCTTCTTGTACAACCTCAATAAAAATATTTTCTGTCACAATTGGATCACAATTAATTAGTTCCTCAATTGTATAAGTACTGTCAGAGTACCTTGATGCGAGATCAATATCGTGAGTAACTAAAACTACTAATTTCTCTTTTGATACTTGTTTCAGTAGATTAAGGACTTCAACTGCGTTTTCTTTATCCAAATTTCCAGTAGGCTCATCAGCCAATATATATTTTACATCTTTCAGAAGTGCTCTAGCAACAGCTACACGTTGAGCTTCTCCTCCACTGATTTGATTAGGATATCTATACTTCAAATCTAAGAGACCTAGTTTTGTAAGGATACCATCAATTTTATCATTGATACCATCAGAGTGATTCTTATTTTCGCTTAAGACAAGTTTTAGATTCTCAAAAACTGTCAAATTCTCTATTAAACTAAAATCCTGAAAAATAAATCCAACATATTCACTTCTATAATTGGATAAATCACAGTCACTTATATCCACTCCAAAAGACTTAACATTACCATCAAACTCAGTATCTATTCCACCAAGTATATTAAATAATGTTGACTTACCTGAGCCACTTTTCCCTGTCAAAGTAATAAATCCTTTCGATGGAAAAGAAAAATTAATTTTATCAAATACAACCACATCTGTGGCTTTTTTAGATGAGTATTTTTTAATAAGGTCTTCTAATATTATCATGGTATACTCCTTTAAATTTTATTGATCAACATCAAAACCAATTTCTAAATTACAATCACCATTAATATTCAATAGGGTCACTTCTAGATAAATGTCTTCATCTCCATAATAAAACGAGTTATAACCATATACAAAGCCGCTAGTTGTTGTTGCATACACTGTACTACCTTTCGCTCCAGCAACAGAACGAGATCTAACCATAAGTTTCGTGGTAAGAGTTGTAGTGCATGGATTCCCTCCACTAGCAGTACCAAGACCAAAGAACGCAACTCTAAAACGTGAATTTGGTGAAGTTCCATAACTATTAGTAGTGACCATATCACCTGAGTTCATCCAATAAAACGTTTCCCTTTCGTCGCTAGCAGATACATTCGTTGTATTACCAAAAAACAATGTAAGCGTAAACATCATAATAAACAAAAGTACTTTTTTCATATAGTTCCTCCTTCCCTCATTTTTTGAAATTCCATTTACTCTAATACACTTTGAAAACCCTGATAATATTAGAATCCCTATAAAGCAACAAAAACACATATAAGAATAAATGTGCTTTTGTGTGAGTATTCATAGGTATGGAATTTCCACTTATCCTTATTTTTATTATATCACTTTTGTCAAATTAATAATATTGTAGTTTTCATATAGATTTAAAAAATCACCAAAACAGGTTATTTATAAGTACTCCTATCTCTTACATATCAGTTATATCAAACAGTTTTATGTAAGTAACCCTACAAAAAAAGATAGTAAAAGTAGAGACTACCGTCACAAATCCTACCTACTGCAACATTTAAGATTAATAACAAGAGAAAAGATGATTTCTAGGGATTTTCCATCAATCATCTTTAAATTTCTATATAATGTACGGTTTACACTGTTCTCTACTGCACATAACTGCATAAAAAAAGATGATTTCTCATCTTTTGTTTGTCAATGGTCGGGAAGACAGGATTTGAACCTGCGACCTCTGCGTCCCAAACGCAGCGCTCTACCAAGCTAAGCTACTTCCCGAAATAAAAAATAAAAAATAATGTGGCGCGCCCAAGAGGAGTCGAACCCCTAACCTCTTGATCCGTAGTCAAACGCTCTATCCAATTGAGCTATGGGCGCATGATAATGGCGGTCCCGACGAGAATCGAACTCGCGATCTCCTGAGTGACAGTCAGGCATGTTAACCGCTACACCACGGGACCATTTTTATAAGCAGCAAATTGATTATATCACATTAAAAATCTTAAAGCAATATTTATTTCGACCGTTATATATAATAACAAAATATTGGCTTAAAAGCAAGTATTTTAAACTATTTTGAAACAAAAATAGTACAAGATAATTGTTCTAACTTGTTGATATTTTTATAGATTTTACTCATCAAGACATTTTGATTAAAATAGATTCAAAATTATGATTGAATATA
>JAFLJX010000074.1 GCA_022712785.1 Mycoplasmatota bacterium
TTAATAAAATCTTCGTGGAAGTACATTTGCCCAACCCAACTAGTTGAAGACCTTTGAGCTACAAATCCAGAAATAACAAAGTCCATAGATTCTTCAGGTAAAGATTCATTCTCTCCATCCCATCTAGGCCATCCAAATCCAAGTTCAATAACATCTCCAATACTTAATTCGTCATCTTCCTGAACAACAATTTCAAACTTACTACTAGGTAATGAACCTTTAACAAGTTGACTTGATTCTAACATCACAGCTGGATTAATATAATTTTGATTCGCATCAATCCATGATCCATTACGATCTTCATATAAAGTATATGACATAATATAAGAATCTAAAATTATATCATCTTCTACAACTGTTCTTACTAGATCAATATCTCTCAATTGATCTATTTCTTCAGGTGTAAATGCTAAATTACCAAATTTAGTAACTACTATTCTTGATTCGGATACATTATTAAAATATCCAAAGTAAAAATCATTATTAATATTGCTAGTTTCACTTGTATAACTACCATATGAAAATGTGAAAACTATTACAATAAATATGGATACAATCAATGTAAATATAGTTCTCCTTGGAGTTCTAAATAAATTTCTTAGTGATATCCCTATAAGGTTTATCCATGTCATTGTATAACTTTCAACATGATTAGTTAACTTAACTTCTTCATGTTTTCTTATTTCTTTATCTTCAACAACTTCACCGTCGAATAATCTTATTTTTCTAGTCGCATAGTTAGCAATCTCATCAAAACTATGAGTAACTACAATAACAAGTTTATCTTTAGATATATCTTTTAATAAACTTAAGATATTTTTACCTGATTCACTATCTAAGTTTCCTGTAGGTTCATCACAAACAATGATAGGACAATCTTTTGCGAGTGCTCTCGCAATAACACATCTTTGTTTTTGCCCACCTGATAGTTTTGATGCTTTATGGTGAACATGAGATGATAATCCAACTTGATCAATTAGCTTTAAAGCTCTTTCTTTTCTAGTTGCTTTATCATAACCTTGAATCGTTAAAGCGATTAGTACGTTTTCAAGAACACTATAAGAATCTATTATATTGTAACTTTGAAATACAAATCCAATATATTGTCTCCTAAATGCTTCCCATTCTTCGATACTAAAATATGATGTCTCTTCACCATTGACATACATTTCACCGTCTTCATATGAATCAAGACCACTTATTACATTTAGTAAAGTACTTTTACCACTACCAGATTCACCAGTAACCGCAACAAACTCTCCTAAATCAAATTCTAAATTTACTTTTCTTAAACCAAGTGCTACAACTTCATTACTACTATAATACTTTGATACATTTTGTAACTTAAGCATCTTTCCACCTCTAGTCTATTACTTCCCCAATTAATTTTTCATACTCATATTTCATTTCTATAATCTTTTAGTTTTTTATGAATCAAGTCTAATGTTTTTCATTTACCAAATTATAATAATCTTAATGATACAATAATGCAAGAAAATAATTAAAAATAATATCAGGTTACTATAGGTTACAAATATTAATTATCGGCTATTTGTATAACCTATATTTAGTTTTATACTTATAATACCTAAATATTATCATATACATTATAACAACAAACTTGTGTAAATATTATGAATTTATCACTTTTATATTTATTGATAAGAATAATATCAATTATAAATCATATTCTATCATATATCAATTGCAAAACCTGTATTGATACGAACTAACTTGTTTGAATATTAAACTGATGTTATAATGTTGTCAGGAGTGATATGATGCATATAATTTTATCTGATAATCAAAAGGGATTACTAGCTGGGTTAATATTGTTTCTTACTACATTCACTGATTATATTTTTTATTCGGGAAGTTTTGTTGCTTCTTGTTTTTGTATTACAATTGGACTAGCTCTAGGTTTTTACTATAACCTTGAAAAAAAGGTTATATATTATATATTTGGTAGCATACTAATTTCTCATATTTTGTTTAGATATCTGTTACTTACTGAACCGTTATATGAAGTTATATATACTTCATTAGGTTTATCACTTATCTCAGTCTTAGTACTTTATATAATGAGAAGAATTGCTTATTCATTTAATTATATTGGTGTTTTAAGTTTAAGAAGCACTCTTCTCTTCATTTCAAGCACATTAATAGTAAGCATACTTGCTGGTATATTAATTGCTAATCTAATGATTATAGGTGATTTTTCATTAGATGTCTTCGCACTTATCATTAAATGGTCGACTAGTTTTTTCTTTGGTATATCAATATTTGGTACTGGATTATTATTTTCGTATTATTATAAAGAGGGATTAAAAAGCACAAATACAAGAAATATATTTGGGGTATTGTTTACAATTGTTTTTATATTCTTTGCAAGCATACTATTTAGTAATACTGTTAGTTGGTTCTCTTTTGAAAAGTATTCTTATATCTTTATTATATTTTATGCCATACTAGCATTTGTATTTTCTTATAGACTGTTACTTATAACCGATATAATTTTTATTATTTTATATCAACTTTTTTATGTAAAAATTGGCGGGAGTGTAGAATATTCTTACGAAATCCTTAGTGTAAGTTTATATTTATTGGTACTATCAACTTTTGCTTCTTCAGTAAAGGTTGCAATTTATGAATTAGATATAAGAAATAAAGCCTTAATTACATCTTCATTAAAGCTTAAAAACCTAATTTACTCCACAGATTCTCTATTAAAGTTATCTGATGATATCTTAGATGTTGATGATAAATATCAAGAAAATTATTTATCTAGAATATTTAAGATTGCTTGTAAAATATTTGATAACCACGATTATGCAGCTTGTTATATCAAAAAAGATAATACTGTTAATTTTATTGATACGGTAGGTTATAAAATTGAAACTTTAAATGCATTTAATTTCAATCCAGAAAACTTAGATTATATTGACACAGAAAATCCAATTCACATAAATGATGAGGACAAGTCTTTAAGAACAACTTTAAAGGGTAAATATGAAGATTTCATAGATATATACCCAAGAATGAGTGAAGCTATTAGATTTGGTATTTATATTGATAAAGATACACTTGGTAGTATAAGCTTTGATATCTCAAAAAATAGTGGAAAAAAATTTCTTAGAGAAGACTTTGAAAACATGAAATCATTTCAAAAGTTAATGAATAGTTTCCTTTCTATAAATAATCTAAACTA
>JAFLJX010000075.1 GCA_022712785.1 Mycoplasmatota bacterium
TAGGAGGATTAAAACTTGTTCCAGATTTTCTATTTTCAGGAGTAAATAACGGATATAATTTGGGGTTTGATATTAAGTATTCAGGAACAGTTGGAGCTTGCTATCAAGCACAATATCTTGGCTGTAAAACGATAGCAGTTTCTGCAGATTATAAAGGTAGTTTAGTAATGGAAAAGGAATTAGAAAAAACATTAAACTATATAATAGATAACAACCTATTATCTGAAGAATATATTTTGAATGTAAATTTCCCGCAAGAAAAAGATTTAGAGTCAAAAGGAATCAAAATGACAGTTCCGTTTTATAGAAGATATGAATATGAATCAAAAATGACAGAAAACAGTTATGAACCAAACAGAAAACTAGTTTGGGACGAAGAACTCCCTGAGGATTCAGATGGGTGTGCAATTAGAAACGGGTACACTTCAATTTCAAAATTAGAAAAATAAATAGGCTATTTAAAGTAGACTACATATTTTTCTAATTTTGAGTGCATTTTTTACTTTAGCTCTATAAAGTGATAGCGATTACATCATACTCCCACTTTTGTTTTGAGCTTATTATATAAATATGTTATTATAAAATTAATAAGAAAAATATTGTATAAAGGAGTGATTAATTTTGAAGAAAATATTATCTGGTAATGAGGCTGTAGCAAGAGGGGTCTATGAAGCATCTGTTCATTTTGCTTCTGCTTATCCAGGAACACCTAGTACTGAAATTTTACAAAACATTTCAACATATAAAGAGGTGTATGCAGAGTGGGCTCCTAATGAAAAAGTTGCTTTAGAAACAGCTATTGGAGCTAGTATTGTTGGAGGTAGGAGTTTTGCTGCAATGAAACATGTTGGAGTAAATGTAGCTGCTGATCCTCTGTTTACTTTTGCCTATACTGGAGTAACTGGAGGATGTGTGCTTGTTACCGCAGATGAGCCAGGAATGCACTCAAGTCAAAACGAACAAGACAATCGAAACTATGCTAAATTCGCAAAAATCCCAATGTTAGAACCATCAAACAGTCAAGAGTCTTTAGATATGATTGTTGATGCGTATGAACTAAGTGAAAAATATGACTCAGTTATTCTTTTTAGAATGACTACAAGAGTTTGTCACTCTAAAAGTCTAGTAGAAATTGGTGAAAGAAAAGAAATTGAATTAATACCATACAAAAAGAATTTTGGAAAGTATGTTGCTATTCCAGCAATAGGTAGACAGTTAAGACTAAAACTAGAAGATAGAATGAATACCTTAAAAGAATATAGTGAAACTTCTAAATGGAATTACGAAATAGATAATAAATCAAAAATAGGTGTTATTTCTTCAGGAATTGCTTTTGAATATGCAAATGAAGCTTTTGGAGATACAGTATCTTATCTTAAATTAGGATTTACCAATCCTTTACCACCAAATTTAATTTCTGGTTTTTGCGATAAATATGACAAAATCTATATTATTGAAGAAAATGATCCTTATATTGAGGAGTTCGCAAAAACTCTAGGAAAAGAAGTAATTGGTAAAGAACTATTCCCATTCACAGGAGAAATGACACCCGATGTAATAAGAAGAGCTGCTTTAAGTGAGAACTACAAAGGTGTTGAATTAAATGAAGAATTATTTGTGGGAAGACCTCCTACTTTCTGTACAGGTTGTCCACATAGAGGATTTTTCTATGAATTAGGTAAAAAACGTAAAAAAATTATAGTAGCTGGAGATATTGGATGTTACAGTCTTGCTGTTGGAGAACCATATAACATGATGGATACTCTAATTTGTATGGGTTCTTCGTTTAGTACCGGGCACGGCATGCAGAAAATTATGGAAATGAAAAATGACGATGATAGAAGAATAGTAACTGTAATGGGGGATTCTACATTCTTTCATACTGGAATCAATTCCCTAATAAATACAGTTTATAATAAAGGAAATACTATTAATGTTATTTTGGATAATAGAATCACAGGTATGACAGGGCAACAAGATAACCCAGGTACTGGATTAAATCTTGCACAAGAAACTTCTACCATAATGGATATAGAAGCTATAGTTAGAGCAATTGGTATTAAGAATATTAGAAGAGTAAACCCTAATGATTTGCAAGAAACAAGGGAAGCTATTAATTGGGCACTAGAACTTCAAGAAGCATCTGTAATTATTACAGATTGGCCATGCAAATTAAAGAAACGCTATAATGACGATGATTATATAAAATACGATAAAATGTGGCAAACTAAAGATATGGTACTAGAAGATAAATGTGTTGGATGCAAAGCTTGTTTGAGAAGCGGATGCGCTTCATTAATATTTGATGCTGATAAGAAAAAAGTTAGTATTAATCCAAATACATGTGTTGGATGCGATGTATGTCTCCAAATTTGTCCATACGACGCAATTGTAAAGGATGAGAAATATGTCTAAATCAATCAAAGTAGTAGGTGTTGGAGGACAAGGAACTATCCTTTTGGCAAAAATTTTAACTACTGTCTTAGTAGAAGCAGGATATGATGTCAAAATGTCTGAAATTCATGGTATGAGCCAACGAGGTGGAAGTGTTTCAAGTGAAATAAGATATGGTGAAAAAGTATTCTCTCCAGTAATTGAAAAAGGAGATGCATCAATTTTAATTTCTTTAGAACAAATGGAAGCAGCTAGAAACGTAGACTATTTAAAAGAAGATGGTGTATTAATCGTTAATGATTATAAAATACATTCAATGGTTACTTTGAATGGAAAAATAAAATATCCAGATACTATTTTGAAAGATTTAGGTGGGAGAGTTAAAACTCATGTAATACAAGGAACAAATAAAGCAATTGAACTGGGGTTAGATAAGGTTATGAATATTATTATGTTAGGTGCACTTTCTAAAGTGTTGGGCTTAGATAATCTTAAATGGGAAGAAGCAATCAAAGAGAATGTCAAGCCTAAATTCATAGAATTAAATCTAAAAGCATTTAACATAGGTCTAAATCAAATAGATTAAGAATTGAGTAAATACTATATAAGCAGATGCCATTGTATCTGCTTATTTATTTGGATACATTCAAAAAAATGTTACTATAAGAAAAGAGGTGATTTCATGAACTTTGTAATAATGGCAT
>JAFLJX010000076.1 GCA_022712785.1 Mycoplasmatota bacterium
ACACCAGAGAATGTATATAATTATTTAGATGGGTTAATTCAAGAAGATATTAAACAAAAAATTGAAAAATTCTCAGATGAAAAATTTAATGAATTCTTAAAAGTTGTAGTATTAAGAGTCGTTGATACTTACTGGGTTCAACACATTGATCGAATGAGTGAATTAAGACAAGGTATAGGACTTCAATCTTATGCTCAAATGAATCCTTTAAGAGAGTATCAAGAAACTGGATTTACTATGTTTAATGATCTTATTTATTCAATTGAAGACAATGTTACTCGTTATGTATTAAGAGCGGTAATAAGAGATAACTTGCAACGTGTACAAGTTGCCAAACCAACTGCTACTCATTCAGGAAAAGAAGAAGTGACAAAGAAAAAACCTGTAACTACAAGTAAAGTAGGAAGAAATGATCCTTGTCCTTGTGGTAGTGGTAAAAAATATAAACAATGTCATGGAAGATAAAATAAATCTCAAGAGAAATCTTGAGTTTTGTCTATGAGGAGAACGTTATGCAAAAAAGTGAAATTAAGCAAGAATTAAACTTAATAAATTCTCTTTATGAGGATATTTTGAGTATGGTTAATTTTAAAGAATTAGAAGATGAGGTTAAAGAAATAGTGAAAACAACTTATGTTCAAACTTTTTGGGATGATGTTGACTCAGCTAATAATACTATTAAAAAATTGAAAATGCTTAAAAATAAATATAATAAAATCGTTGAATTTAAAGAGTTATACGAAGAGTGCATAATGACTTCTGATTTTTTACTTTCAGGTGAAGAAGTTGAGAATGAATTTAAAGAATCAGTAGAATTATTAGTAAAAAAAGCTGATACACTTGGAGTGGAATTATTATTAAAAGAAGAAAATGATAAATTAAATGCAATTATAGAAATACATCCTGGTGCTGGTGGAACTGAAAGTATGGACTGGGCTGAGATGTTGTTTAGAATGTATAAGAGATATGGTGAAACAAATAATTTAGAATATGAATTATTTGATTATTTAAATGGTGAAGAAGCCGGACTTAAAAGTGTTACTTTTGGGTTGAGAGGCGAAAATGTATATGGATACTTAAAGTCTGAAATTGGAGTTCATAGACTTGTTAGGATTAGTCCTTTTGATAGTGGAGGTAGAAGACACACTAGTTTTGCTAGTGTAAATGTTATACCTGAAGTTGATGATTCTATTGAAATTGAAATTAATGAAAGTGACCTAAAAATCGATACTTTTAGAAGTAGTGGAGCTGGTGGACAAAGTGTAAACACTACAGATAGTGCTGTTAGGATTACACATTTACCTACAAAACTAGTTGTTAACGTTCAAAACGAAAGATCACAAATTAAAAACAGAGCTCAAGCTATGCAAATTTTAAAAGGAAAATTATACCAACTTGAAGAAGAAAAAAAACATGCTGAATTGTCTAGTCATAGACAAACGGGTGTTTCAAATTCTTTTGGATCGCAAATCAGAAGTTATGTCATGCATCCATATTCAATGGTTAAAGACCATAGAACAAACATTGAAACTGGGAATGTATCTAAGGTAATGGATGGATATATTGATCCTTTTATTAATGGATTTTTAAAACAGAAAGCAAAAGGTGAACCACATGATTAAACAAAAAAGATTAAAAGTAATTTCAAAATATGAAAGATATATAATGATAAGTATCGGTATTATAATAATGAGCTTAGGATTCTATTATTTTATAATTCCCTCAGATTTAGTTGTAGGAGGTGTTACTGGTCTTGGATTAGTTCTTTCAGTTACATTTGAAGGATTTCCTATTAGTGTATTTATACTTATATTAAATATTGTGTTATTAGTAGTAGGACTAATATTTTTAGGTAAAAAGGTATTTTTCAGAAGTATCTATGGAAGTTTATTATTCCCATTGGTTTTATTTTTGATGGAGACATTTTTACCACTCATAGACATCAAAGATGATTTAGTTTTAGCCGTAATTTTTGGTGGTGTTTTACTTGGTGTTGGGTTTGGTCTTGTCATAAAATACGGTGGTACAAGTGGTGGTACTGACATACCGATTAAAATTTTGAATAAGAAATTTAAAATGCCAATTAGTCTAGCATTGTATTCCACTGATGGCATTATTGTTTTATTAGGTGTACTTGTTTTTTATAGTGAACACGGTATAAACGCAGGTCTTTACGCTTTAATAACAATGTTTATTAGTGGTAAAGTTGCGGACATGGTTATTGTTGGTAGTAATAGTAAAAAAGCAGTTCAGATTATTACTGATTTTCCAACTGAAATTAAACAAGCAATTTATGAGTTTGTATATCGAGGAGTAACTGAAGTTAAAATTAGAGGTGGATTCAGTAAAAAAGATAAAATTATGCTTGTTACTGTAATTACTAAGCAAGAGTATTACTTTATTAGAAATATAATCGCAAGAATTGATGAAAATGCGTTTGTTTATGTAACTCCAGCAACGGAGATACATGGTGAATTTGAAGAAAGAGAGAGTGATTAATATGTTTAAGAAAATATTATTTTTATTTAGTATTTTGGCTGTATCATTAACTTTAGTTGGGTGTGTTGATGACAATCCTATAGTTGAGGATGATGATTGTCCTATAGTTGAAGCAACTGAATGTCCGGTAGATGAAACTGAATGTCCATCATGTGATGTTTGTCCTAATTTAGAGGATGTTTGTCCTAATGCCGCAGAACTTTGTACATCATGTGAATTCACTGATGAACTTTTCTTAGAGGTATTAGAAATACTAGAATCTAATCATTTTTCTGAACCTAGTAAAGAACTACTAATTGAAGGTGCAATAGAAGGAATGATTGATGTACTTAATGATCCTTTTACTTCGTATTTTGATAGTTCACAAGTTGAATCATATGTTTCAGGCTTTGGAGAATCATATGTAGGTATTGGTGTTACTGTTCAATTTTTAGATGAACTTGTGGTCGTTCAATCTGTTTTTGAAGATGGACCAGCTGATATTGGTGGAATTAGAGCAAATGATATTATTGTTGAAGTTGACGGTGTATCTACAATTGGACAAGATTTTTATGCAGTAATTGGGACAGTAATTGGTGACGAAGGAACTGATGTTACTATCGGTGTTGTTCGTAACGGAGTTGATGGAATACTTTATTTCACAATGACAAGAGCTGTGATTAGCAATCCTACTGTAGTTTACGAAACTTATCGTGAAGGTGCTGAATTAATTGGATATATAAAAGTAAATACCTTTGGAGCTCAAACTGCCTCTTTATTTGGGGAAGCAATTGATGATTTAGAATCACAAGGTATTGATTCTCTAATTATTGATCTAAGAATAAATGGTGGAGGATATTTAACTGCTGTTTTAAATATGTTAAGAGAATTTTTAGTTGACGATGATGTTCCAATGTTTTCAACTGAAACTTACATAGATGGAACTGTAAATAGAGAAGACTATTTTGGATATAGAACTTCATCTAAGAGTTATGATATCGTAACTTTAGTGAACGGAAATAGTGCATCAGCCAGTGAAGTATTTGCAAGCGCTATGCAGGAACATGGCGGATACACTGTTGTTGGTGTTACAACCTATGGTAAAGGAACTATGCAAACTGATATGGCTTTATCAGCTACTTTAGCTGATCAAATCCATATAACTATTGGTAAGTGGTTCACAAGCGATAATAACTGGGTTCATTATGATGGTGGAACTGACGGAGTTACTCCTGATATTATTCAAGAGTTAAATGAATACGAAAGAGCTTATAAAGTATTTTTAATAGATGAAGAAATAATTATGTACGACACTGTGGATGATAGAGTAGCTAATATACAGTTAGTTCTTACTATAATGGGTTATACAGTCAGAACTGATGGATATTATGATTTAGATACAAAAGACGCAGTGATGGAAATACAAACGAACAATGATTTACCTGTTACTGGTAATCTTGATAGTGATACTTTAGAAATTATTAATATAGCATTAAGCGATTATCAAAATAACTCAGATAATGATACTCAGCTTCAAGCTGCGATTGATTATCTGACAGGTAATTAATGGTATTTTTAGAAGAAATTAGTAAAACTAAAGGGAATCGCTATCTATTAAGTGTAAGAAACAAAAAAGAATTAGAAACGTATTTGGTTTACGAAAATACAATTGTTAAATATTGTTTATTGTCTCCAAGAGAGTTAAGTGATGAGGAATACAATGTAATTAAAAAAGATAAAACAACTGATAAGTTGTATGAAAAAGCATTAAAATTTATTGAATACAAAATGAGAACTATAAGTGAAGTTAAAAAACACATAGGTAAAGAAGTTGAAGATATAGAAATGATTGAGAAAATAGTTAGCAAACTAAAAAGTAAGGGATATTTGAATGATGATTTTTATACTAAGACTTACATGAATGAAAAGATTGATTATGATTTAGTAGGACCTAGGTATATTAGAGAAAAGCTAATTTTAAAAGGCATTAATTACGACATTATAGATTCTAATATAATTAATTACAAAGAAGAAAGTCAGTTTGATAAAGTATTTGAATTAATTAAAAAGGAAACTAAGTATAAAATAAAAAAACCTTACAAAAAGGCTTATATGTCTTTAAAACAAAAATTGGTTAATAAAGGTTTTAGTTTAGGTGTTATTGAGTCGAGTTTATTGTCAAATATAGATTTAATAAAAGAATGTATTGATGAAGATTCATTAATTTTAAGAGAAGTTGATATACTGAAAAAGAAGTATGATTTTAGTGATTACCAAGAAAAATCTAAAGCAACAAAGAGTTTACTTAGTAAAGGATATAACTATGAAACAATTAAGAAACACTTGAAAGGGTGATATAAATGAGTTTTATCAGTAAGGAAGATTTATATTTTTTTAATCAAGGTAAATTGTTTGACAGTTATCGTATTTTTGGTGCACATTTACTAAGAGATAAAGCAGGTAGTTTTATTGGAACTAGGTTTACTGTATGGGCTCCTCACGCTAAAGAAGTTAATGTAATGGGTGAGTTTAATGATTTTCAGTCTTGGGTTCATAACTTAGAAAAAATTGACGACGCAGGCATTTGGAGTATTACTATTAGTGATGCATATGAATGGAATAGTTATAAGTATGAAATTAAAACTTTTGACGGAAGAAACTTATATAAAAGTGATCCTTATGCATTTTTTAGTAGCGAAAGACCAGAGACGTTGTCAAAGATATATGATTTAGATGGATATCAATGGAAAGATAGTGAATTTTTGGATAAAAGAGATAGTAAAAATCCTTACGAATCACAAATGTCAATTTATGAAGTTCATTTGGGTAGTTGGATGACTAAACCAAATGGTGGTTTTAATAAATATAATGAGTTTGTTGATTTACTAATTCCATATTTACTAGATAATAGTTTTACTCACCTTGAACTTATGCCTATTTACGAACACCCACTAGATCAATCATGGGGATACCAAGGAACAGGGTACTATAGCACTACTTCAAGATATGGTGTACCCAAAGACTTGATGTACTTAATTGATAAGTGTCACGAGTTTAATATTGGTGTTATTTTAGATTGGGTTCCTGGACATATTTGCCGTGATGATCACGGGTTATATATGTTTGATGGTGAACCTCTTTATGAGTATAAAGAAAAAGAAAAAAGAGAAAATGAAGTTTGGGGAACAGCTAACCTAGACCTAGGTAAAGGTGAGGTTCAAAGTTTCTTGATTTCTAATGCGCTATATTGGATGAAATACTTCCATATTGATGGGTTTAGAATTGATGCTGTTTCTAATTTAATATACTATTTAGGTGACGCTAGTAATGGTATTAACGAAGGTGCGCTTGACTTCCTTAAAAAGTTAAGTACTGAAGTATTTAAAGAATTTAATAATGCGTTGTTAATTGCTGAAGATTCAACAGCTTATCCAAAAGTTACTCATCCTGTTCATGATGGTGGACTTGGATTTAATTATAAATGGAACATGGGCTGGATGAATGATACATTAGAGTACTTTGGGAAAGACCCAGTACACAGAAAATATCATCATGATTCTATTACTTTTGGACTTGAATATGCGTTTAGTGAAAACTATGTTTTACCACTTAGTCACGACGAAGTAGTTCACGGTAAAAAATCACTTGTTAATAAAATGCCAGGGGATTACTGGCAAAAGTTTGCGAATTATAGATCATTAATGGGGTTATTCTTTACACATCCAGGGAAAACATTACTATTTATGGGTGGAGAATTTGCTCAAATGCATGAGTGGAAAGATCATACTGAACTTGACTGGAATTTACTTGAATATCCTTTGCACAACGGTGCAAAAAGATTTGTTAGGGATATGAATAGAGTAGTTAAAGATGAAAAATCACTTCATGAGTTGGATCATTCACATGAGGGTTTTCAATGGTTAGAAAGAGATAATAAAGATGCTTCAATATTTAGTTTTGTGAGATATGCTAAAGATAGATTTAATTTCACAGTAGTTGTATTGAACCTAACACCTATGGTACATCATGATTACAGAGTTGGTGTTCCAAAAGCTGGTAAATATTATGAATTAATTAATAGTGATAGAGAAGTATATGGAGGATCTAATTTGTTTAATGGGGATGAAATCTTTAGTAGTGAAGTTCCTATGCAAAATATGGATCAATCAATTCAAATAGTATTAAGTCCTTTAAGTATAACGATAATTAAATGTGGTGATTAAATGAAAAAGAGAGTTGTAGCAATGGTATTAGTTGGAGGTAGAGGATCAAGACTTGGTAGAATAACAAAAACAACCGCAAAACCTGCGGTTACTTTTGGTGGTAAATACAAGTTAATAGACTTTACACTTAGTAACCTATCTAATTCGTCTATAAACTCTATAGGAATCATTACTCAGTATGAACCTTATGAATTATTGTCTTACATAGAACACGGTTCTACATGGGATTTAGATACCAATGAGGCAGGTATTAGTTTTTTAACTCCTTACACTTCGTCTGAAGGTGAGTTATGGCAAAAAGGTACTGCACACTCAGTTTCTCAACACTTTAGGTTTATTGACCAATATGACCCTAAGTATGTTTTGATACTATCAGGAGATCATGTCTATAAAATGGACTATAGAAAGCTCATAAATGAACATGAAAAGAATAATGCTGATGTTACTATTTCAACTTTTGAAGTTCACGATAACCCATCTAGATATGGGATTTTAAGTCTTGATGAATTTGATATGGTTGAAAGTTTTGAAGAAAAACCAGATAACCCTAAATCTAATTTAGCTTCAATGGGTATATATGTTTTTAATAGAGAAGCATTAAGAAATCTTCTTAAAAAAGGAGATAAATCTAATGTTGATTTTGGTCACGATATTATCCCACTAGCTCTTAAGAGTGACTTTAAAGTTTATGGATATAGATTCGAAGGATATTTCCGAGATGTTGGTACGATAGATAGCTTATATGAAACTAATATGGATATTTTAGATAATCCTCATTATTTAAAGGCTTACGACTATAATGAGTTTCCTATTCTAACAAAATCTTCTAATTTACCTCCACATCATATTGTGGATAGTAAAAAGATTAAAAACTGCTTGATTAGCGATGGATGTTTGATTTATGGAGAAATTGAACATTCAATATTATCAAGTGGAGTACTT
>JAFLJX010000246.1 GCA_022712785.1 Mycoplasmatota bacterium
GCCATTAAATATTCAATACTGAAAGGACGATATAAATGAACAGTTACAAGTCCAACTTTTCTTCCTTTTTTAATTAAATAGTCAATAGTTTCTTCAATTGCTTCAGTAACACTTCCCATTGCGATTACTATATCTGTAGCATCTTCTGCTCCATAGAATATAAATGGTGCGTAATTACGTCCAGTAATTTTAGATATTTCTTTTAAGTACTCAGCAACAATATCAGGTACTTTTTCATAATATTTATCTTGAATTTCACGTGCTTGCATATACACGTCATCATTTTGTGCTGCCCCTCTAGTAACTGGGTTAGCAGAGTTTAATGCTCTTTTTCTGAATGCTTTAACAGCATCTCTATCTAATAATTTATCTAAGTCAGCATAGTCCATAACTTCAATTTTATTAACTTCGTGAGAAGTTCTAAATCCATCAAAGAAATGTAAGAATGGAATACTTGATTTAATAGCAGATAAATGTGCTACTGCGCCTAAGTCCATTGCTTCTTGAACAGAACCACTTGATAAAATTGCAAATCCTGTTTGTCTTGCAGCCATAACATCTTGGTGATCACCAAAGATTGATAGAGCTTGTACAGCAATACTTCTAGCTGCAACATGAATAACCGCTGGTAATAATTCCCCAGCCATCTTGTACATGTTTGGTAATTTTAACAATAAACCTTGTGATGCAGTGTAAGTAGTAGTAAGTGCACCGGCTTGTAAACTACCGTGTACCGTACCTGCTGCTCCCGCTTCTGATTGCATTTCTATGACTTTTACAGGCATTCCGAATAAATTCTTTTTACCTTGAGAAGCCCATAAATCTGTGTATTCCGCCATCGGTGAAGATGGTGTTATTGGGTATATACCCGCAACTTCAGTGAATGCATAAGACACGTGTGCCGCAGCTTGATTCCCGTCCATTGATTGGAAAACTTTCTTTGTCGCCATTTCAACTACCTCCATAATAATTTTTTCTTTTTTTTACATATGTATTCATACAACATAGATTATAATATATTATATTTATTTTTACAACAAAAAAAAGGAAAATATACATAAAGAAAACACTTTCATTTTAACAAGAGAATACAAAAAAGACTGAATTAAAATTCAGCCTATTTAATTTCTTTTAAAAACTTCTCTGCCTTGTCTAAATAAAGACCTGCGATAAACATAAAATCAACACCTAAATCAACACTTAGTCCAATAAATTCTTTATATAGTGCAACATTATGCCACTGCAATGTTTGGAATGTTCTATAGAAATATAACCTATTATATTCTTCTACTGTAGGAGTCTTTTTTAAATATACAGGTAATAATGCTAATGCGTGATTAAAATCATTATTTCCAAAACAAGCAATATCATAATATGGATCATTATTTCCAGTAAATTCCCAATCCATTAATCTTAATCCGTTTTTAGTATCTACAAAATTAGATATCTGAGAATCTCCATGAGATAATACTAATCTTGATTTATCCATATATTTATCCATATATGACAAGAATTTTTCTTTTAATTCTAAATATCTTTTTGAATGTGTAAAATTATATTTTCCTAGGTAACTTTCATATAATTTTAATCTTCCAATAGGGTCATAATCATAGTCAGAGATCTTCTTAGATTCATGAATTTTATGTAAAATTCCTGCGGCTTGTTCTAAGAATAAAAGAGGATTAAGTTCATGAAGAGGTGTTCCTTCAATATACTCGGCAATTTTATAACCGGTTTCTATATCAAAATACACAGTTTTATTATTAAGTCCAAGTTCCTCAACCAAATCTATATTATGTTTCTCAACAGTTCTATTCACAAACTTATCTGCGTTTTTACCAGGAATTCTGAATGTATATAATTTACCACTTATTTCTACAATATAAGTAAAATTACTCATACCACCCATAAGTCTTTTTTCTACTTTTATTTCTTCTTTTTTCACATTAAATACTTCCATGCACTTTTCAGTAATCATCATTTCATTTGTCATTAATAAAACCTCCTATATTACAAATAGTTTTGTTGGTATATCTTGAGTAGCAACCACCAAATCATAATCTGATATCTTAAGTCCGTAATCATTGAATACTTCATCGTAAGTATCAATCGCCGCTTTTGCAGTATTACATTCACGAGATGAATGCGCCAATACTATTTGTTTAGTATTTTTACCTACTAGTTTTGCCATGTTATATGCTGAATCATTATTAGATAAATGCCCTTTAACTGAATCTATTCTTTGTTTTAAATAGTAAGGTCTTTCACTTGTAAATAACATCGTCACATCATAATTCGATTCAAATACATATGCATCAGCATTCTCAAGCATTTCAAAATCCTTAAGAGGCAAGTATCCAGTATCAGTTATATATACTATTTTCTTACCTTCGGCGTATATTACATACCCAACAGCATCAGATGCATCATGACTAATACTAAATGGTAGTATTTCAACATCATTTATAATCTGTTTTTCATATGGAGTAATAAATGATACTTTCGATTCAGATATATTCTCTTTAATCTTGTATTTTAAAGAATCATAGGTTATTTCTGTCATATACACGACTGTATCTAATCTTCTTAATAATACATCAAGCCCAGCAACGTGGTCTGTATGTTCATGTGTAATGAATACACCATCTAAGTTTTCAAGATCTAATTCAAGTGCTTTTAAACGAACATTTATCTGTTTAAAAGTCAACCCACAATCTATCAGTATTTTTGTCTTATTTGTCTCTAAATATGTAACGTTTCCTTTAGAGCCACTACCTATTACGCTAAATTTCATAAAATCACTCCAATGCACAAAAATATTATACTACATTAGATTGAAAATTCAATCTATTTACTGTAAGACACTATGCCTTTTTTGTATGTTGAGCAAAAAGACTAATCTTTAACAAATTATTATTGTTTTTATTTAGTAAAAATGATATGATATATATTGCGTAAATAATAAGGAGTGATATTATGAATAAAAGTATTTTAATCAAAGGTTCTATTATTATGGGATTGTTTCTATTAATAATTGGAGCAGCTGTTGGATGTAGTTTAATTAATGGAGATTCAACAGAACCTACACTGTCAAATGGTGATGATGTTTATTTTTCAATAGACGATTTTGACATTACAAATGCACAGTTATGGGATGTAATGAGAAATGTAGATGGGCTTAGTTATTTATTAGACTATGTTGATCATATATTGTTAGAAGATGAAATTAAAGCAGTAACTCAAGAAGAAATTGATAAAGAAATTAAATATGCTAAATATTTAACTTACAGCGATGATAAAATTGCTGAAATTCAGGAAGACGCTGAAATTAATCAAAATTATATTGATGCATTTGAACAAAACTTAATTATTTTAGGATTTGATCCTTCTAATCCTGATGACCTAAGAACTTACACAGAAGTTGGTATTGCAAAAACAAATGTTGCAAAACAACATATGTTAGCTGCTACTGGTGAAGATGTGTATGCTCTTTCAGAAGAAGATATGATCAAATACTATGAGTCTATGACTTATGGTGATGCTTGTGCAATTGAAATAAGATTTCAAAGTTCTCCAGAAGCAAGTGCAGTATTTGATGAATTTAACCTTGTTCCTAGTTTCAACTTAGGAATTGGTGAATACACAGATGAAAATGTTGCAATTGAAGATGTACCATCTGATGGTTTCTTATTAGATAAAAACACTGTGCAACTTACAGAAGATGAAATTTTCTCTAAGTTTGTACTATTATATAACTACATGAATCCTTGGGAAACACCAATTCCTGAAGATATAACACAAGTTGATTATTGTAATAACTTCGAAGGTGTAGCTAAATATAATTTCGATGATATGGTATATGACCGTGAAGGCACTGATTCATATGTTGGATTAGCTGCATACTTATTTAGTACATTATCAGTTGATACTGAAGATGACGATGCTGTTCGTTTTTCAAATAGTGCTCAAGCTATTGGCGAAGATTTTGTTTACTTATTCAAAGTAAGTCAAGAAACTTCTGTAGCTTTTGAGGATTTATCTAGTACAGAATTAGACGAAGTAAAAGATGAAATTGTTGAATTAGTACTTACTGATGAAGTTATTGACAACATCATTGCTACTATCTATGAAGATACTAAACTTGAAATTTTCGATCCATACTTAGCTTTAAAATATACTTTTGATAAAGGCGTAGAATTTGATAATGATGGTTCTTCTAATCTTGTTGCTAAGATTGGTGATGTTGAAATAACTGTTGATGAATTATTCGCTTACATGGAAGAAAGAGTTGGAGCATTCTATACTATTGAGTTATCAAAAATAGATATGTTATTATCAAGTGATTCATACTTTGATCTTTATGGTGATGATTATGATTACTTAAATAGCAAAAATAAAGCTATGGTTGCAAACAGAGATGAATTAAGAACATTAAAATCTCGATTTGCAGGTGGTGCATATGTTAGTTACGGATTCTCTCCTGATACTTACTCATGGGAAGAATTCATGTACTTAGCATTTGGTGTTAAAACTGAAAGTGAAGTAATTGAACAATTATACATCATGAAAGATTTACAACCTTTAATTATATATCCTACATTAGAATATGCTAGCGTTGAAGATTATATAGCAAAAATAGCTGAAGAGTATTATAGTTTAAATGCTCATCACCTACTTATCTATGTAGATTTCGATAAAGACTTTACTCCTGATAATTTCACTGATTATGTTGATGGATTAACTCCTGCTGAATTAGTTGAATATCAAGCAATTAAAGTTGCATTTGATTCATTAATTTTCTCTAAAATGGGTGAAGATATGACATTTGCGGAAATCACAGTTGAATATAAAAATAGTTTGATGAATGATCCATTAAATGAATGGGCACAATTCAAACAATACGGATTCAAAATTATGACTGAAAACTTAACTCCTGATACTAGTATAAATAATGTTACAGGTGAAACATTTGATCGTGATTTTGCTGCATCTCTAAAAAGAATTTATGATGCTTATGTTATAGAAGAAGCAAATTCAATTGAACCAATTACTGAATACTTAGATACACAAATTACTGAATCTGCATTTGGTATTCACTTAATTTTGGCTACTGAAGGTAGTGCTTTCGAACAATATAGCGCAGCCTATGATCCAAATGACGATACAGATACTGGAGAATATACAGTTGGTTCTGAAAATGAAAGTTCAGTTCCAAACGAATCACAAATTGCAATCTATAATAGAATTAAATATGCTACTCTTGGTGGAGACTTAACAACAGATATATTACCTGATGTAGTTTATAAATCAGTAGCTTTACATTATGGAAATCTATTTGATGCTTACTTTACTCAAACTGGATTTAGTATTACAACTCTTGGTTATATGCTTGATAATGATGCTGAGTTTGCAACTGACAATGCTGTTAACTTAGAAACACTACAAAATATATTAGATGTTTTATACATCGTAAACTTCCCTGAAGAATTCGTTGTAGTAGATTAACATTCAAAACAAAAGGACCTAAATTTTATAAATTTAGGTCCTTTTTATTTACATTTTTTATAACTTTGATTTATAATATCTTTCTCGATCCAATACCATTATTGGTGAAGTAAATTCACCTGGTTCAATTGTGTCTAACGTTTCTTCTAAAACCGTCATTTTTGAATCAATATTATCAATGAAATGTAGTATTAGAGCCTCAGGTATCATAGGTTTCTTTGGTGATCCATAGTTGCCATAATAATGATGACTAAGTACCATATGTTCAAGTAGTAACACTTCTTCTTTTCCAATATGATTGAATTTTGCGGCAGTTAATTCAATTGATTTAACACTCATAGTAATATGACCAAGCATTTTACCTTCTTTAGTGTATTCTGCTCCAGCATAGTTAGATAACTCTTTTACTTTATACATATCATGAAGTATTATTCCAGCAATAAGTAATTCTTCATTTATGAAGTTATATACTTCTTTAAATCCATCAATGAGTTTTAACATTGTAGATGTGTGATAACTGAGTCCTCCAATATATGCATGGTGAAACTTTGTAGCTGCAGGGTATAAATAAAACTCTGCTTTTTTTGATTCATAGATATCCATCACAATGTCTTTAATAACCGGATTAGTTAGTTTATTTAGATAACTTTCCACTATGTCTTTAATTTCACTAGCATTTTTTGGTGCATACTCATAAAAACTAGACATTAACTCTTGTCTTACATCTATTTCTAAATCTTTCTCTTCAATACTTTCAAACTTAGTAACTAAATACTGAAGTTTTTCTTTAAATTCTATTTGTTCAAGTTCAAAGTAATAAACAGCATTTAATTTTAGTTTCTCATTTTCATCAATTCTTATTGTAACTCTTTCTTTATCTTTAGTAAGAACACTTAATGTATTCGTATCATAAGTTGTTTCATTAATTGAATCTACTTTCGCAAAGAATGATTTTTCTTCCATAAAACTCACCTATTTCCTTTTTAAAATATATGTAGTTATATCATTAACATCTATTTTATTTGTTATTTTTCTACTTCTTTTTGAACCGTCAAATATAATTGTATATTTATCATCAAATTCAAATGTTTCTTCAACCAAAGAGTTTTTAAAGATAACTATTAACTCTGTATCTTCGTCTTTTAGTTGATAAAGTATCGTTCCATGATCATTTATTATAACAAAAACATTGTCCCTAATCTTAGATGGGGCAGTTAATCTAAATAAATCATACTTTCTTCTAATTCTTATTAATTCTTTTAAATACTCGATATCAGCCATATTCTCATCAACTAAATTCCAGTTAATTGCATTTATCTTATCTCCTGATTTATATGAGTTTTCAACACCTTGTTTAGATCTATAAAACTCTTGTCCACTATGGATAAACGGTACACCCTGAGAAAGAATAATCATTGATGTAGCTAGACGTTGTCTTTTTTTGATTTCTTCAATACTAGCCTTTGGTAAAGCAGCAACCGCTTTATCATAAAAAACATTATTATCATGACACTCTACATAATTAATTGACTGTGAAGGGTATCTAAATAGGAATTTATTAGTTGCACTACCTAGTACTATATTTTTAACATCATCAAGTTTAGCTTGAGAACCTAGCGCATATCCTTTTTGTGATATATGCCATGTTGCACCTTTTAAAGTTTCTCTTGTTTTATCGTTAAAATGTCCTATATTAAACAATAAATGTTTATTATACATATGAGCTGTTCTATCTTCACCTAGCGGTGTAGACATTTTCCAACCTTCACCATACACTAAAATATCTTTTTTGTATCTATCTAATTTTTGTCTTAATGTATTCATTGTTTTAATGTCAGTTAATCCCATCAAATCAAATCTGAATCCATCCATCTTAAATTCTCTTGCCCAGTACATAACTGAATCGATAATGAATTTACGAACCATTTTTCTTTCACTCGCAAGATCATTTCCACAACCACTACTATTAGTTAGTAACCCTTGCGAATCATATCTATATGCGTATCCAGGGATAATACTTTCAAATGGGAATGTGGTATTATCATATACATGATTAAACACAACATCCATTACAACTCTTAAATTATTTTTATGTAAATTATCTACTAATTCTTTAAGTTCATTAATTCTAGTATATGGATCATTTGGTTCAGTACTATACCAACCCTCAGGTACATTATACTGTTCAGGATTATATCCCCAGTTGTATAATTTGTTAGGTTTATTCTCATCAACACCACCAAAGTCAAAAACAGGAAGTAGTTGAACATGTGTGATTCCAAGGTCATTCAAATAGTCAAATCCAGCTTTATTACCTTCTTTTGTAGTAAGTCCAACTTCTGTGAAACTTTTATATTTCCCAGGAAAACTCGCATTTATTGATTCATGGATAGTAAAGTCTCTAACATGCGATTCATAAATAATCGCGTCATTTGGTGAACCACTAAATTTAGGTCTTTGGTTTTTCATTTTATATATCTTTGATCTATCTACAATATAACTGTATTCAGCATTAGCACTACTACTAATCGCGTAAGGATCGATAAATTTATGTTCTTTACCATTCACATATGAAATATATCTGTATTTACATCCTTCATAATTTCCACGAAGTCTTAAATACCAAACACCTTGATTATCATACTCCATATCAGTGATTTCTACATTACCTTCTTTATCAGTTAATTCTAATTTCATGTATTTAGCTGTAGGAGTCCATATTTTAAACTTAGTTCTATCTCTTCTAAAAGAAGATCCTAAATCCGATTGTTCATAGTAATATATATCATCAAACAGTTCTGTTCTAACAATTTTACCAGTGAATAACTCACTTGTTTCATTTTTATCATCATATATAAAATACATATGATTTAATAAAATATATCCATCAAATCTAGTAACATATTTTCTTTCGTTTCCGATAAGTTCACTTGAAATAATTTCAAGTTCAATTTCTTCATCATTTCCAATTACTTTAAAATATTCAGTAAAGTCTTCTCTATATGAAATCGGAACTATTATTGTTATTTCATTAAAATCATCTAAGTATGAATAAAAATTACTCATTATTATCTCCCATTTCTGCTTGAAGTTCATCTACTTTTTTTAGTGCATATTCTTTTAACACTTCATATTCATTTGGCATATAGCCCATAATAACATTGTATTTTAAATCGTCAACTACCTTACCAATCACAGATTTCTTTTTAAGTGTTGTTAACCATAAAATATCTTGCCCTTTAAATTTCAAATCACAAACATCTTTAATCGGTAAATTACTTTCTAATTTACGAATTAAAGCTTCTTGATCTTTATAACCTAGAATTACATTGATTTTATTACACAACAGACACGACTCAAGTCCATTCACATAAACAATAAACTTATTGAAAATATCTTCCTTTATAATTTCTTGAAGAATTAATATTTGATCAATTAATCTGTAATGCTTATTTGAGAATTTCCATTCATCACTTATATCACTAAAGATAAAACAAATAATAAATACTTCTAGAGGTTCTAATTCAACATCTAAATTAGATACAAACTCAAGCCCTTCACTAATATTGTATAATTCCTTATCAACACCAGTTTCAATCATATATTTTAAAGCTTTATTTCTATATTTACCTCTAAATATCTTATTAAGTTCAACCATTACTCTTTCAATTGATATATTTTTAACCGAACAAGCTAACTCTTTAATCGCTTCTAATGTCTTTTCTTCAATATCAAACCCTATCTTACTTACGAACCTAAAAGCCCTTAAAATCCTTAGTGAGTCCTCTTCAAACCTTTTAAAAGGGTCATTGATAGTCTTAATAATTCTTTTTTCTAAATCAGCTTTAGAATCGAAGTTATCGTGTATTACTTCATCACTATCCATTACTAATGCATTTATAGTAAAATCTCTTCTATTTAAATCACTTTTTAAGTTTTTAGTGTATTCAACACTTTCAGGACGTCGATTATCATAATATTCTCCATCATTCCTAAATGTTGTTACTTCATATTTATATCCATCAATTATTACTGTTACACTACCGTATTTTTTACCGGTTTCTTTTACATTGTCAAAAACTTCAATTACCTCTTCAGGTAAAGCACTTGTGGTTATATCAATATCAGTAGACTTTATATCTAACAACATATCTCGAACATATCCCCCAACAAAAAATGCTTCATAACCAGATTCATGAAGTTTCTTCAAAACATTAATTCCATTTTTAAAATATTTATCCATTTAAATCACCACAAAAATTATACTATATTTAATAATATATTTCCACAATATCTCATTTTATTTTCAAAAAAAAGCACCTATGTTATAATAAAATAAGGTGATAGTATGAAAAGTATTAAAGAAGAAATCATTTCGACAGATTCAATTAATAAAAGCAAGTTCGTTAATTATTTAATTCCTGTCTCTGATTTGGATGATACCTTATCTAAATTAAACAATTTAAGAAAGTTATATAGTGATGCTAGTCATCACTGTTTTGCATATATACTTGGAAATAATCAAGAAATCCAAAAATATAGTGATGACGGTGAACCGTCACACACCGCAGGATTGCCAATCTTAGAAGTATTAAAAAAACATAATTTAACTAATATACTCTCAGTCACAATCCGTTACTACGGTGGAACAAAACTAGGTGCTGGTGGTTTAACTAGAGCCTATACAAAAAGTTGTGCTGAAAGTGTAGCGTTATCTACTTTTACAACATTAGCTAACTACACCCACCTAAGAGTAAAGATATCATTTGATCACATTGGACATGTTGAAAAATATATAAGAGATAATTATGATTTGGTTGATACTACCTATGATAATTTTGTTAATTATACTATTAATATAAAAAGTTCAGATCTAGAAGACTTCCAAAACTCTTTAACTGAATTCACTAAAGGTAGCGCTTTATTCAATATTATTAAAACCTATGATATATATAAATAAGAAAAGGAGCAATCGCTCCTTTTCTTATGAAAATATTTCAGTTGATAAATATATTAAATTCATAAAAGCTTTAACAGCTAGATAAGTAAACACTATAGTTGATAAGATATAAATAACTTGTATTTGCCATGTATATCCTTTTTTAAAAAACTTTGATAAATCAAAAGCGTTAAAAGCCTGAAAAATAAAACCAAAAACAATAAAAAATAAAAAGAACTCAATAATATTTAATATGTTTGCATCCATTATGTTATCTCCTTAACTAGAAATGTCATCAGGTTCACTGTCACCTTTGTCTGCTTCTATAATTATTACTAGATTATTTGGTAAACAAGTTATTGGTCTTAGGGGTGAGGAGCTCCATCCTTGAGCCTGGCAGATATTTTGTGGTGATATCTCATCTATTACTCTTACCTTAAAATCTTTATATTGAATTACTACATCACCATTTGTACCAGTGACTGTGTATGTAAATTTATCATTATCGATTGAATTAACAAATTCATCATCAATTATTTTATAAGATCCATCTTCTAAAAAGATTTCTAAAATTGGACTATCTAAATACATTACTGTCGCAATTCCGTCACTTGTAGATGACTCATTCAAAACTACTCTTAATACACCATACCCAATTATTGATATTAAAAGCACAATTCCTAATAATATTAAATCAGTTTTTTTCATAATATCACCTGTCTTATTTATTTTATAATTATATCATATAATGACGACTTTTGTTAAGTTTTAAGCATTTGATTAACATATGAACACTCGCACATACTTTACCTAAGCCTATATAAGCATATCATTAAAAAACTACATCAATTATTAGTTCACACACTAACTATGATATTTTTAGTTCGTTAGTGTACGAACAGTTGGTTATCGCCCAGTTTAGCGCTAAAGTTTACAATTTAATTTGACATTTACTTAATTAAGATTTATAATAGTAAATGTTAAAAAAACTAAATTTATGGAGGAAACAAATGAAAAAATTATTAGTAATTATTGCTGCTTTAACATTATCTTTTACTTTAGCAGGATGTACAAAAGAAGTTGAAGTTGAAGTTATTAAAGAAGTTATTAAAGAAGTTGAAGTTGAAAAAGAACTTGCTACAATACCTGACGTTGTTACAATGGCAGATCTTGATACATATTTAGGAAGACCTGATGTTCAATATGTTGACTTAAGAAACTTTGACGACAAAATGGCATCTGG
>JAFLJX010000077.1 GCA_022712785.1 Mycoplasmatota bacterium
TTTACACTAACTTGCTCTAATTCTATTTCTAGCAATCCAGCTATATTTTTTCTCATTTCAAGGATATAGCCGCTAAGCTTAGGTTCTTCTAAGAATACTGTAGAATCAATATTTACAACTTTATAGTTTTTCTCTTTAACTATTTTCATCACTTGAAGTACTAATAAACTGGAATCAATTCCTTTAAATTCTTCTGAAGTATCCGGGAAAAGTTTCCCTAAATCTCCAAGGGAAAGGGCTCCAATAAGGGATTCACATACTGTGTGTAATAAACAATCACCATCACTGTGTCCTACACTTCCAAGTTTATAAGGAACATATACTCCACCTATAATAAGTTTATATCCAGCTTCTAATCTGTGAATGTCTGTGCTAAGACCTATTCTCATTATAAAATCACCTCTAATAGTTTAATATCTTCAACAGTAGTTAGTTTAATATTTCTATAATCACCATTTATATATTTAGTCTTTAACCCAAGGAACTTATGTAATAGCACGGTGTCATCGGTTCCGTTATATCCTTCTTTTAAGGCAACCATATGTGCTTTAATAAGTAAGTCTTTTTTAAACCCTTGAGGTGTTTGGGTAATAATTAGATTACATCTATCAAGTGTATTAATTACAGTGTCTTCATCAACTTCTTGAATAGTCTCTTTAACTTTAACACCAAGTGTAACTGAAACATTTTTTTCTAACGAAAAAAGTAAATTATCGACAGAATCCCTATTAATGAAAGGTCTAGCTCCATCGTGAATCAATACATAATCATTATTGGCTTTATTTAAGGCCAATCTCACACTGCAAGTTCTTGTTAATCCACCCAACACAACTCTAACACTACTATGTTCAAATTCCTTAAAGAAGTCATCGTAATCAGCAATAGATGAAACGATAATTATTTCATCACAACTGGGATATTTTTTAAAAAAATCTAAACTAAAATCTATTACTCTTTTTCCCTTTATTTTTAAGAGAATCTTATTATGGTCTAGACCTGTTCTTTTACCACTTCCTGCGGCTAAAATTATAACAGAAAATTTCATGGTAAATCACTCCTAACTAATAAATATATTTGAACAAAATTTTTGTATTTTTTAATGAAATTTTTATCTACTTTTTATAATCATTGGTGAAATTTAAATAATCAATATTTGATTTCTATTCCGTTGCTTTTTTTTACGTTTTTTAAAAATGAATTTTTAGTTAACCATTGTATTTTTATTGTAATTATTTTACATGTAATATTTATAATTAATTTGTGAATTAATTTATCGTTTTTAAACTATTTATTATTAACATATATAAAAATATAATTATAAAATATTTGTAGTAAATAAATTTTACTTTTTTCATTTTTTTTGATTATAAACTTAATAAAAATCTTTATAAATCTTTATAGAAACAATGGTTTTCTGAATTATTATCTTTTAGTGAAACATTAAGTGCTTCCAATGCTTCTTCAATCACTTTGTCAGCAATTTTACCTGTATACGGCGCTTCTGAGACACCCAAATTTGGATAAATTGTTTGTGTGATTCCCCCAAACATCATTTTCAAATTAAGTAAATCTCCTCCATTTACAAGAGCTCTTTCTAATATTTCATATTTCTTTTCGTCTTTAACAATCAATCCAAAATCTATTCCACCCATTCGATATAAACTTATATTATCTTTTATGAAATTAAATCTAGTTTTTTTCAAATATTCACCCATCATTAAATCACCAACATCTCTGCCATATTTTTCATTAATTTTCGGGATGTTTGTAAGTTTAATTAGCACAAGATTATATGGTTGTTTTATTTTAATTAATCTTTGCATTTCATTGTACATTTTTTTGTAGTCAGGTAAGTTGTTTAGTACTTCGATTTCTGTTTCAGGAAACTGGTTTATATCCATCGGTTTTATTATAGAAATAATCGATGATTTTTTTTCCATAAATATTTTCTTTCCAACTTCTTTAATCCAAAGACTCGAACCGTTTTTTTCAACACGATACGTTGTTGAATATACCGGGTTTCTTTTACTTAGTTTGTTAAGTGTATTTTTGTATTGAACAAGGTCATCTCTGTAGATCAAATTTTCTTGAGTTTCTTTACTAAATTCATTGTTTTTCAGTCCTAAAATGTTTATATATCTATCTGTTCCAAAAGATTTCTCTCCTGTGTCACTAAAAGAGATACCATCATTAAGTAAATCTATTGTGGATATAAATCTTTTTCTTAGTAACTCTGCAACTTCACCTAGACCCTCTAATTCTTCTTCTAACTTGTAATAATCAACCTCTGATATATCTTTTCTAAAAGTACCTTTAAAACTCTTTATAACTAAAACTAGTACAAATACTCCAAACGTTGCATATGAATAATATTCGAAGTTTTGTGATTCTAAATCATTATTAATTAGAAAATACCCAAGACCAAGAATAAACGCAAAAGTGACTATAAAATTATAGTCAGCTTTTTTTCTTTTAAATATCTTAGTGACAATATTAATTAATAACCATGTTACTAATATGCTTATAACTACATATAGATTCATAAAATCACCTTCTTGTGTGTTTGTCTATTGTTCCTTTAATGTATGAATTGGGATAATAATATGTTAAATATAACCCAATAATAGCTAAATAGTAAGTTAATGCGGCGTAACTTTGAATCATTGTGAAACTAAGCCCTGCGATTATTAGGAATATTACTCCCCATATAAATGTTAATCCACCCGCCATTGATTTGAACAGTTTAGTTCTTGTATAATCTGTGCGGTAATCGTGTTTTACATAGCCAAATGCAATTGGTTTATTTATTAGCCATGTGACTAACCAGTATACTGCAAATAATAAAACCATATATTTACTGTCTTGCAATTCATTTAGTTCAGATACAAATATACTTGTAATGGAGATAACAAAATATAGTGACATAACAAATATTTCAAAGGTATTAAACATTTTTAGTACTTTGTGTTTAAAAAATAGTATAACTCCTAATATTACAAAGGTAATAGGGGCAATTATTATATAATTATGATAATTAGCTAATAGATTAGACAAAACCAAAACCCCTATAATAGTTAGCATAAAGTTAAGTCCGTATTTTCCTTGTACATATTCATACTTTTGAATACTTTCAATTTCTATTCCCATCCCAAAGCTTTCTATAACTTTCTCTAAAAAGGCTTTATCACCGATATATTCTAGTGTTCCGCTTGATAATGCTTTTTCTAATGTTGTATTACCAACACTTAGGTCATATAAACAATCATTTGTAGCAATGATAATTAGATCGGATAAGGGGTTAATTCCTTTATAAAGGTTTTGATGTTTTGCCTTTGTTCTAATAAAGTAACTATCTTTACCTACTCTAAACTGAATGTTCTTTTCTTGCTTACCTAGAGCGTTTGGTATAAATTGATGAGATATAATTGCTAATAGCTCATCATGATTAATAAAATACTCTTCATCATCACCATGGTAAATTAATTCATCTATTTTATCTCCGTACTCCACTCCTGTTTGAATCATACCTGTAATACCAGCTTCTGGTTTTACCCACGATCCTATAAAGTACCCGTTATCAAACAGATTCAATTCGCTATAATTATCAATATCAAATAAATCATTAACTGTTTTGTTTTTCCAATACTCTTTACTAGCTAACCCACTAAAGTATTCTCTTTTCTTACCGAGCTTACTAACTGAGATATTATCAACAATATCTGGAAAATATTTAGCTACTTGATCAATAACTTGAGTAAGTTTTTCTTTTCGAGGTTGGTCGTCGTCGAGGAATTCAACCAATATTGCACCTTTTCCGTCCTTACAGCTTGTTTTATCAATTTCCTTATAATTTACTAGGCTTAACAATCTAACGTCGTCAGTGGTTATATTACTGAACAAATAGTGTTTGTCTTTTATTCCTAAAGTTTTAGCATCTTTGTTTAAACCTATATAAACCTGATTAATTGTTCTCCCCAGTTCTTTAGTAGAGTACATTTCAAGAAACTTTTCTTTTAAATCTAATGCTTCTGGATAATATTCATCTACAAAATCATCAATCTTCATGTTTATAACGTAGTATTTTGCTTGTATCTCAACTCCAGCATTATCTATAACCTTCTCGATTTTACCATCCACAATAACAAATTCTTTTATCTTTCTTTTCGTAAAAACTTTTTCTTTTGTTTTTGATATTTCATCCGTAAACGTCTTAACTATCTTGTCAAAAGATGTTTGAATGAAGTGAGCTCCGTCTATAAATGTGTCGAACCATTTAATAAAATAGTTGTATGCATTTATTTCTTGTATAGGCATTCCTATTGAATTATATACTAAAGTAAATTCATTTATTAAATCCTCATTTGTAAAGTACTTTTTAAGTACTGCGTATAAGCTTAAATCTCCCCACTCAATTAGAAGTGAAGGAATTGTATTCTCTAAATTTCTTAATCTGGCTATTTTCTGTTCTTTATAATGATTATGGTGTCTTGAGATATCGTTAAACAGTCTATGAATTTCATCTCTTTGTTTAGGATAATATCTTACAAGGTAAATCAAAAAGTTATCAAAATCATTTGGACGTTTAACTGTTCTTTTGTTTTTATCAACGATTGTTACAGATGCGTTGTCGCTATATTTAAAGTTATTTTCAAGGCCACACGCTTTAATATATTCAAAAAAGAGGTTACCTTCGTGAACCCCACCTACGTCATAGTTATAAAACTTAAATTCGAATTTATTGTTAAATTCATCTTTAAGTCTATTTGTGTACTTTTGAAGTTTCTTTCTACTTCCTTCTTCAAATACAGCTACATTTCGTAATCTTTTCGAAAGGTAAGCTGCAGTAGTAAGGCTACTAAGGCCACCACCTATAATTACAACATCATATTTTTCCATAATATCACCATATTTTCATTATCAACCATTATTATAACATATTCTATGTGAATCATAATATTATAATTATAAATGTCCTTTAGGTAAATCGTATTCTTGTTATATTCGATTGTATATATATAAAAGAGTGGGATTATTATGAAAAGTCATTGCATACTTAAGATTACTATTTAGAAGACATGAAAAATGTGAAAAAAGTAGAAAATGTAGTTAAAAAATGAATTTTCAAAAAGTGTCACGTAATTCGAAAAATTCTAGTATTCTCTAAAAGAATTGACTCATAAAATAGCATGAAGTATCACATATGTATACGACTTAAAAATATATAAAATAATAGAATTTTAGTATCCCTTTCTAAATAAATTAGGGAAAAATTTACGTAGTATACAAAGGGTTTCCCGTAATTATAAGCATCAGTATCGATTCGAAATACAATATGTTGAAAAACCACATATTTCAACAAGATAATTCATTGTGTGATACTAGAAATAAGTTCCCTTTTTATTCATAATTCAAATACAAATATAATAGAAGAAAACTTAGCTTTTTTTAAAAATCTCTCAGTTATAATCAAATACTATATTATAATTTTAAAAAGTCGCAAACATTATTGTGAACCACATTAGCAACAACTGTTTTTGAGTTAGCATTCTTAAACGTGCTCATTTTATGAATTATGAATGCAATACGCCAAAAGTATTAAAATAAAAAAAGCCCATTGGGCTTTTAATTTTGTAGATGTTTTTCTAAATATAACAATAGTGATTCCTTACTTATATCAAGATCTAAATACCCATCAACTGCGACACTAATGTTACCTGTTTGTTCACTTACAACAATGGTTAATGAGTCAGATAATTCACTAATTCCAATAGCTGCTCTATGTCTTGAACCTAGTTGTTTTGGTATATCTAACCTCTCAGTAGGGGGATAATATGCACCTGCACACACTATTATATTTTTTCTAATGATAACAGCACCGTCATGTAGTGGTGTATTCGGATAAAATATAGATGATAATATTTCGTTATTTAAAGGTGCGCCAACTTTAAATGCGCTACTTATATATTCATCCATAGAAGAATTTTTTTCAAACGATATTAAAGCCCCTATTTGTTTGCCACTTAGGTGATCAATTGATTTAATAAGTTCTATTTTTATATTATCTTCTAGAGTATTTACAAATAATTTATTCTTTTTCAATCCTAATTTCTTCATTATTATAAGAACTTCCGCTTGAGTGACTGTGACTATAAGTAATACAAGAGGTAGTCCAACTAATAACAACATTGGAACTGCAATACTTTCATTAATCGCTTCAACAATCAAGAAAATAAACATAATGACAATAAATATCTTTAAAAATCTATATATTTGAGTAATTGTTTTGGTCTTTATTAACAGTGTAAATATTGATAAAAGATATATATTTATGAGCATAAATTGAAAATCAGTCATTATATCACTCCTCTTTAATATAATTATAGCATAAAAATGGCAAGGTTTTTAGAACAAAATATATTAACTTATTATATGTAAAAAATGTACAAAGTTTTTCCATTTTTAACACCTACTTTGTTATTATTATAAATTTGATTTAGAAATTTAAAAAAATAAAAAAAACATAAAAAAACTTTTTTCGTGTAATCCCTTTGTTAAGACGTATCATACTATTAAATTAATGTCAAGACTGGTAATTAAATTAATTTTATATTATAATTAAACCACATACACTTTTCAAGAATGGGGGTAAAAGTTATGATAAAATATAGTATCGAAAATATTAAAAATATTAACAAAAATATAACAAATGGGTTTCCACATTTATTCCCAATAACCGACAAAATGGTTATGAGTTTTGAAGGGGTATCTAGATTGGTTATGCTTGACAGGTATACTCAAAAAGATTTATCTCTAGATTCATTAAGTATTGGAGATTTAGTTATCGCTGTAGTTAGACAAGATCCTAAATTCCCTGCGAGGGGTATAGGTAATGTCGTTAATATAGATGAAGATAATATTACTATTAAACTAGAAGTAGATTCATTGAGTAATGCTGAAGATGCTGATGAATTAGGATGCATCGTAAGATCAAAAAGACAAATAGACAAGCCATTGGAGCTGTTTTTTGAACAGATTGCTTTAAGGTTAGCTCATCATTTGGGTGAAGATGAGGATCAACAAACAATTGATGATTTTTATAATGAAGTTGCAAGTTTAAATCTAGTTCCAGCTGGACGTGTTTTATTTGGAGCGGGAAGTAACACAAATGTTACGTACTTTAATTGCTTTGTTATGCCACATATGCATGATTCAAGAGGTGGAATTAGTGATCACCGTAAACAAGTTATGGAAATAATGAGTCGTGGTGGTGGTGTTGGTACAAATGGTTCAACATTAAGACCGAAAAATTCCCTTGCTAGAGGCGTTAACGGTAAATCTAGTGGAGCAGTTAGTTGGCTTCATGATTTATCTGAATTAACTCATCTTGTAGAACAAGGTGGATCAAGACGTGGTGCACAAATGATAATGATGGGTGATTGGCATCCTGATATTGTTGAATTTATAATTTCAAAAATGCAAAATCCTAAGATACTTCAGTTTTTAATTGATACTATTAAAGAACCGCTTATTGTAGCTGCTGCAAAAGCGAAACTAAAGTTTGTTCCTTTAACAGAATCAGAGATACAAATAAACGAATACATTTTAGAACAATCAAGACTTGCTAACGATGTATTCAATAAAAAGATTGTAGATAGTGCATTTGAAAAGATTAATAAAGGCGGTCATTACGAAATAAATAGTCCTGAATTTTTAACAGGGGCTAATATTTCTGTAGCAATTACAAGTGAATTTATGGATGCAGTTGAACAAGATATGGATTATGAATTAAGATTCCCTGATGTAGATTCTTATACACCAGAAGAGAAAGCTATCTATAATGAAAAATGGATGGAATGTGGTGATGTTAGAGAATGGGAAAGCATGGGATACCGCGTTAAGACATATACAACTATCAGAGCCAAAGAACTTTGGAATCTTATAAATATATGTGCAACTTACTCTGCTGAACCAGGAATTTTCTTTATTGATAATGCAAACACAATGACAAATGCAAAAGGATATGGACAAAAAGTAGTATGTACAAATCCATGTGGTGAACAACCACTTGCACCATATTCAGTGTGTAATCTAGCTGCAATAAATTTAGCGAACATGGTAAATAAAAAAGAACAGGTTGTTGATTGGGTAAAATTAGAAAAAACAATAAAAACAGCTATAAAAATGCAAGATAATGTAATTGATAAAACCCATTATTTCTTAGATGAGAATAAGAATCAAGCCTTAGGTGAACGAAGAATTGGGCTTGGAATCATGGGTTTACATGATTTACTTATTTGGACAAATACAAGATATGGTTCAGAAAAAAGTAATTTATTAGTTGACAAACTATTTAAATTTATTGCAACTAATGCATATGAAGCGTCTATTGAAATCGCTAAGAAAAAAGGTTCTTTCCCATTTTTAGAAGAATATGGAAGCAGAGAAAAATTCATTAATAGTGGTTATATGAAAAAGATGCCCGAATACATAAGAGAAGATATTCTTAAATATGGAATTAGAAATTCTCACTTATTAACTATTGCTCCTACTGGATCTACAGGAACTATGGTTGGTGTTTCTACAGGACTTGAACCTTACTTTGCATTTACTTACTTCAGAAGCGGAAGATTAGGTAAATATATAGAGGTAAATGCTCCAGTTGTTGAAGAATACCTATCTTTATATCCAGAATATGATAAAGCAAATTTACCTGATATATTTGTAAGTGCAATGGAGTTACCTCCTGAAGAGCACGTAGATATTCAATGTGTGATACAACACTGGGTAGATTCATCTATTTCTAAAACAGTAAATGCACCTAAAGGATATTCTGTTGAGGAAGTTGAACAGGTATATATGAGATTATATAAAGGTGGAGCAAAAGGTGGAACTGTTTATGTAGATGGTTCTAGAGATTCTCAAGTTCTTACTTTATCAAAAGAAGATGATGAGAAAGTTAAATCTCCAATTCAAGTTGATTTACTAGAGTTAGGAATAGAGCTTGAAGAAGAAAAAAAAGAACCAAAAGAAGCGAAAACCCTGGGTTTACGTTCAGATAGACAGGATAGAAATATCGGTGTTGAAGCTGGGGATATATGTCCTATATGTTTAGAGGGAACAGTCGAAGCAATTGGTGGTTGTCATACATGTACTAACTGTAATGCACAACTAAAATGTGGTTTATAAAAGGCGCGATTTAGCGCCTTTTCATTTAGATACATAGTATGATATAATAAAAAAAGAGGTGATCCTTATGTATAAAGCAGTATTAGTAGGAGCGGATTTTCAAAACAATGATTCCATAGATTACTACATGGAAGAATTAAAAAATCTGGCAGAAGCAAGCGGTATTCAGGTTGTATATTCTATGACTCAAGCAGTAAGTAAGATTACTTCAAACCTTTATATTGGTTCAGGAAAAGTACAAGAGGTAAAAACCTTTGTTTCAAATCTTGATGCTGATTTAGTTATTTTCAATAATGAATTATCCGGGTCACAAATTCGAAATTTAGAAGAACAAATTGATGTTAGGGTAATAGACAGAACTTTACTTATTTTGGATATATTTGCTTCAAGAGCAAAAACTAAAGAAGCCATGTTACAAGTAGAAATAGCACAATTAAACTATATGTTGCCAAGGTTGAATGGTTTAATGGAGTCCTTGGGGAGGCAACAAGGTGGTATAGGTTCAAAAGGTCCTGGTGAAAAGAAATTTGAGCTTGATAGAAGAAGAATTATTTCAGAAAGATCAAGACTAGAAAAAGAACTTACTGAAATTGTAAAAGCTAGAAAAGTACAAAGAAAAAATAGAACAAAAAGTAATATAAGAAAAGTTGCTATTGTAGGTTATACAAATGCTGGGAAATCCACCCTTATAAACAAATTTATAGAATTTACAACAAATGATATTGATAAG
>JAFLJX010000078.1 GCA_022712785.1 Mycoplasmatota bacterium
CTAGATGTACAAAAAACTCCAAATGGTCAATTCATGCATTTTCTTGAAAATAACCCGTTTAGTATCGGTGATATAGTAGAAGCAAAAGTTGATGAAACTGTGAGATCTATGACAGTATTTAACCATTCAGCAACTCATATATTATTCGCAACTTTAAGAGAAATTATTGGGTCACATGTTTCCCAACAAGGTTCACAAGTATCTAGCGAGTCTTTACGATTTGATTTTAATAATTTTCAAAATTTAGATGATGAGACTTTGTTAAAAGTTGAAGCTAGAGTAAATGAAAAAATCAAAGAAGCTATCAAAGTATCAATAGGTGAATTCACAATTGACGAAGCAAAAGCACAAGGTGCAATCGCAGAATTCGGTGAGAAGTACGGTAAATATGTAAGAGTAATAAACATGGACTACACAGTAGATTTATGTGGTGGCACACATGTTTCTAATACATCTGAAATCGGAAAGTTCGCACTTGCTAGTATCGAATCAAAAGGTTCAGGTATTTATAGAATAGTAGGACATGCATCAAGCGCAATAGAAAACATCAGAAATCAATTTGTTGGTTTCCACAAGGAAATGGACAAGTTATTACTAAAAGTTGATAAGATGTTAACTGAGGCCCTTACAAACAATATTAGCCTAGAGTTTGAGTTTAATAGAAATGAAAAAATTACGGGATCTTACCAAGATGTTATTAACAAAAGAATAGAATTCGCTAAACTCCAAGAAATTGTTAGAGATTTAGAAAAGCAATATAAAGAGTTATTAAAACAAAAAACATTTGGAGATGTTGATAAGTATTTAGAAGAAGCAGTTGACGGAAAAATCATTATCAAAACAGATAATATTGATAAAGATGCATTAAAACCACTTGCTGACAGACTACTTGAAAAACTTGGGAAAGGATTTGTATTTATCGCTAATGTTCAATCTAATAAAGTAACATTTATTGCAAAATCTAATGTTGACATACACGCAGGTAAAATAGCAAAAGAAGCAGCTATTATAACTGGAGGTAATGGTGGAGGTCGTCCTGACATGGCTCAAGCCGGAGGGAAAGACATTACTAAAGTTGATGAAGCATTACTTAAAGTTAAGGAGTTAGTTAAATGAGAAAACTAGGACTAGATCTAGGAAATAGAACATTAGGAATTGCCTTAAGTGATGAACTAGGATTTTTAGCTTCTGGGTTAGAAACTTTTAGATTCAAAGAAAAAGAGTTTAAAAGTGCATTAGACTATACAATAAAAGTTATAGTACAATATAATGTAGATGCTGTTGTACTTGGATTACCAAAAAACATGGATGGTAGTTTAGGAGAACAAGCAGAATTAACACAACAGTTTAAATCAGATTTAGAAAAAAACACAGATGTGAAAATAGTATTTTGGGATGAAAGATTAACATCAAGAATGGCATCAAATATGATGAAATCTCAAAATCTTAAAAGAAAGAAAAGAAAACAAGACATAGATAAAATGGCAGCCATAATAATCTTACAAGGTTATTTGGATAGCCTAGGATAGGAGAAAACAATGGAAGAAAAAACATTCACAGTAATTGATGAAGAAGGTGTAGCTAAAGAATTTGAAGTAGTATTAACATTTAAAAGTGAAGACTTCGAAAAATCTTACGTAATTTATAAAAGTCCCGATGAAGATACTGATGAAGTATTCGCAGCTATCTTTGATGAAGATGCTAAAGACGGTGGAAACTTAGTTCAAGTTGAATCTGAAGAAGAATGGAATATGTTAGAAGAAGTATTAGAGTCATATTTAGACGAAGAAGAATAGGTGATTTAATTGATTAAGGAATATTTAGATAATATAAACAACAAAGAAACTAATAGCTTATTAGTTTCTTTAAAGTCGTATGCTCTTTTAAATAATGTTCCGATAATTACTGATGACGGTATCAACTTCATCAATCAAATGATAAACATAAAACAAGTAAAATCTATTTTAGAAATAGGAACAGCAATTGGCTATTCAGCTATTAATATGGCACTCAGTAGCGAAGCTGTTATCACAACTATTGAACGTGATGAAAAGATGTATGAAAAGGCAATTGAAAATATTAGATTAGCCAAATTAGAAAAAAGAATTGAAGTCATTTATAAAGACGCTTTGGAAGTAGATGAATCAAATTTAGATAAATTTGATTTAATATTTATTGATGCGGCTAAAGCACAAAGTATTAAGTTCTTTAATAAATATAAAACTCGTTTAAATGATAGAGGAATAATAATTACTGACAACTTATTATTTCATAATCTTGTTGTCACACCCATCAAAGATAAAAGTTTAAAACAACTTGTTAAAAAAATTGATAATTTTAATAACTTTGTTGTAGAACAAGAGGATTTTGATACATATATTTATTCTATTGGTGATGGAATGAGTCTAAGTATTAAAAAGGAAGTGATTAAATGAAAATTGCAATAACTCCAATTGGATTGACAGGAATTAAAGAATTATCATCAAATGGCGCAGATATCTTCTTAGTTGGAAATAGTTCTTTTGCTAATAGATTAGCTCATTCATTCTCAATAGAAGAGATCACAGAGGCTAATGATTTAATAAAATCACTAAATAAAGAAATCTATATCGTTATGAATATGATTGTTCATAATGAAAATCTAAAAGATATAAAAGAATTTCTTGATGTTATTAAAGGATTAGAAGTTGATGGTATAATCTTTGGTGATTTAGCTGTATATCAGTTAGCTAAAATTACCGGTATTAAGAACCTGCTTATATACAATCCTGAAACATTAAATACAAACTATTATGATCCGATGTTTTGGAGTAAACAAGGAATTAAAGGATTAACAATTTCAAAAGAAATTACATTAGATGACGTTAAACAAATTTCTAAAGATAAACTTTTAGAAATCTCTTTAATTGGCCACGGACATTTAAATATGTTCCATTCAAAACGCCCTTTAATTGAGAATTTTTTTAAGTTCACAAATAAAGAACACAACGAATATATTGAAAACAGAAATCTAAAAGTTATTGAAGAAAAAAGAAATGAAAGTTATCCAATTTTTCAAGATAACCAAGGAACTCATATATTTAGAGAAAAATCTTTGGAATCATTTAAAGAAGTAAACACACTAAGTGAACACTTAGATGTTTTTATGATTGATGGAATCTTTAAAAATAATGATTACTTAAATAAGACTGTTAAGTATTACCACGATTTACTAAAAAATATTGGTAATGCAGAAGATATATCTAAACTTTATGAAGGGGATCATGATTCTGGATTTTTATATAAAAAAACAGTTTATGATAAGTAGGTAGACAACATGATAAAACCTGAATTACTTGCTCCTGCTGGAGATTTAGAAAAACTAAAAATAGCTTTTATTTACGGTGCAGACGCAGTGTTTATTGGAGGAAAGAAATTCTCTTTAAGAGCACGTGCTTCTAACTTTGATATACCTCAAATAAAAGAAGCTTGTGATTTTGCCCACAGCTACAATAAAAAGCTATATGTTACAACAAATATCATTCCTCACAACGAAAACATTAACGGATTAGTTGAGTATTTAAAAGACTTAGAAGGGGCAGGAGTAGATGCTATAATATGTGCTTCACCTATAATTATAGATACAGCAAAATCTGAAACTAATCTTGAAATTCACATCTCTACTCAAGTATCTTTAACTAATTATGAAAGTGTAAACTTTTGGTATAACCAAGGTGTTAAAAGAGTTGTATTAGCACGAGAATTAAGTAAAAAAGAAATAGAAGAAATTATATTAAATACAGAAGCAGATATCGAAGTATTCATTCATGGTGGAATGTGTGTATCATATTCAGGACGGTGTACTTTATCAAATAATATGACAGATAGAGATGCTAACCGTGGTGGATGTGCTCATAGTTGCAGATGGAATTACGATATATATAATGGAGATGAGAAGCTGAATGATGAATTATCATTTTCAATGAGTTCAAAAGATCTTCAAACAGTAAAACACATCTCAGATTTAATAGATATTGGAGTTCACTCCTTAAAGATTGAAGGAAGAATGAAGTCAATTCATTATATAGCTACTGTAGTAAGTACTTATCGTAAATTAATTGATGATATATGTGACGATTATGAAATTGATTAGAT
>JAFLJX010000079.1 GCA_022712785.1 Mycoplasmatota bacterium
AGGAGTGCTAGTTATGAAACAATATCTAGATTTATTAAGACATATTAAAGAAGTTGGAACTCCTAAAAGTGACCGTACAGGTACGGGAACAATAAGTACTTTTGGATATCAAATGAGATTTGATTTAAGTGAAGGATTCCCTTTGCTTACTACAAAGAAAGTACATTTAAAATCAATAATTCATGAACTTTTGTGGTTTATTACAGGAGACACTAATATAAAATACTTAGTTGACAATAACGTGAGAATTTGGAATGAATGGCCATATCGTAATTTCTCTAAAAGTAGTGATTATAATGGTGAAACTTTAAAAGAGTTTGTTGAACTAATAAAGAATAGTGAAAATTTTTACAAAAAGCATGGAGAGCTTGGACCAGTTTATGGACATCAATGGAGACATTTTGAGGGACCTGACGGTAAATATAAAGATCAACTTGCAGAAGTAATTTATAACATTAAGAATAACCCTGATTCTAGGAGACTAATTGTAAATGCATGGCATCCTGCATTAATAGAAGATATGGCTTTACCCCCATGTCATATGATGTTTCACTTCTATGTTAATGATGGTAAATTAAGCTGTCAACTATATCAGAGAAGTGCAGATACATTTTTAGGTATACCATTTAATATAGCTAGTTACGCTTTACTAACAATGATGATTGCTCAAGTTACAAACTTAAAATTAGGTGAATTCATTCATACACTTGGTGATACTCATGTATACAATGATCATTTGGAACAAATTGATCTTCAATTAACTAGAACTCCACGTAAATTACCTATTATGCTAATTAATGAAGATATTAAAAATATAGAAGATTTTAAATTTGGGGATTTTGAATTAACCAAGTATAATCCCTATCCAGTTATTAAAGGTAAGGTGAGTGTATAAATGGTAAATTTAATAGTAGCCATCGGTAAAAATAATTTAATTGGTAAAGGAAATGGATTACCTTGGCATTATAAAGAAGATATGTTGTATTTTAAAAAAACAACTATGAATAAAAAAGTAATTATGGGTGAATTAACTTTCAAATCGATAATTTCATATATAAATAAGCCGCTCCCAGGAAGAACTAGTATAATTGCAACTTTAACTGATTATGCTTATCCTGGAATTGAAGTTACAAATGATATTATAAAATATTTAAAAGAGTTTCCAAACGATGAAGAAATATTTATAATAGGTGGTAAAGTCATTTATGATTTAACACTTGATTTAGCCGATAGACTATATATTACACACATCAATAAAGAGTATTCAGGAGATGTATACTTTAATGAAATTGATTACTCTAAATATAATTTGATTAGTAATAAAGTAAGTGGAGATTTGACGTTCTCCATTTATGAAAGGATTGATTAATATGTATGTGTTTAGTTTATATATGTTTTGGATAGGCTACACTTATTTATTTAGTTATATTTTTGGAATTACTACTGGTGATTTTAGTTCAGTTTGGACATATCTATTTATTCTTGTATTTATCATTATTTCTGCAGCTCTTTCATTGTATACACAACTAATCATTATGTGGATATTTGGGAGAATGAGAAAAAATTGTGTTACTCTAAACATGATGAATCATAAATATGTAAATGCAACATTAAAACTGGCTCAACATTTACTGAGATTAAAGATTATTACAAGTGGTACGGAAAACATTCCTGATGGTAAATTTGTTTTTGTAGGAAACCACCAAGAAAATTGGGATATCATTTCGTTAAAACCAATATTCAAAAATCATCCGTTATGTTTTATTGGTAAGCAATCACTATTTAATGTTCCATTTATTGGACCCTGGATGTCCATAATAGGAAATGTACCTATTGGTAAAAATGCAGACAGAAGTGCTGCAGAATCAATAATTAACGGGATTAAAAACTATAAAAAAGGCCATTCTATTGGTATATTCCCAGAAGGCAGAAGATCTTTTTCAAATGAAATGATAGATTTCAAACCAGGTGCATTTAAATTAGCTATGAAGCCTAATGCTGATATCTTAGTAGGAATTCTATATAATTTAGAAAAAATATTCAAAACATATCCATATAAAAGACATAAGGCATATATTCATTTTTTGCCAATATTGAAATATGAGGACTACAAGGATTTAAATAGCATTGAACTTTCAATAAAAGTTAAATCAATGATCCAAAATCAATTAGATGAGTTTAAAAAAACGAGAAAAAGTTAATTTTCTCGTTTTTTCTTACTAATTTTTGTTTCATACATTGAATAATCTGCATATTTAATGAAATCATCTACGTTAGAACCTTTTTTATACATTGAAGTTCCCATTGATGCTTCTAAATTAATATTTTCTTTAACTGTTTTCATTTTTTTAACAAGGTATTCTTTAACTTTTCTCTCATAAATCATTGCGAATGATTTATGTCTAGTTTCACAAAATACAAAGAACTCATCACCATATAATCTATAAACTGTAATATTTTCATATTCTTTAGCAACCTTATCCAAACATTCTCCAAAGAATTTTATCATTTTATCACCCATTAAGTGACCATATGTATCATTTATTTTCTTAAAATTATCTAAATCAAAGAATAACCCTAGCCCATCTTTTGTATCCATCATGTTTTTAGCTAGTGCTCTATTATTTCCAAGTAGAGTAAGTTCATCTTTGTATAAGAACTCTGCTTGATTGCGCTCCCTTATTATTCTATCTGTAATGTCAATTGCAATTCCGCCGAACCTTTTAGCTTTTCCATCTTCAAAATATGAATCAGTTTTTGAAGATGTTAATAAATACTTAATTTCTCCAGTTTTTAAATTCTGAATTTTCAGAATGTCATCATTTGTCCCTTCAATTTCTCCTCTTTTAAGTTTGTCTACTTGAATATTAACATTATCATATTTAGATAAGTTTTCTTCAAGAGGCAATTGAGCTCTTAAAAAATCATCAAATTTATACATTCCATTTTCATCTGGTTCTAAGCCAAATATATCCGCATAAATTTTATTAGCTTTAAAAACACTAGAATCATGTTTGCTTAAATCATAATGAAACATTCCTATTTGACCGCTATTGATAGCTAATTCATAAAACAAATGAACGTTTTCTAAATCCTTATAGTTTTGAAAATCTGTTATATCATATATAATTCCACCAGTTATTTTTGGTGTACCTTTTGAGGTTCTTGTGAGTATTTTTGCTTCTAGTCTAAGCCACTTATCCTTTACTTTCCATTCATCGGTAAGTAAATCAATCTTCCCTGTTAGCAATGACTCGATTTGATCATAAAAAGATTTGCTAGTTATTATTGTGTTTTCCATAATTGAGTCATTTGCTCTACTATTCAATTTATAAAAATTATCGATGGTTCTATTTAGTCCAAGTAATCCTGGTAATAAATCATTACCATATGCTTTATATTTATCAATTTCAAAATCTATGACAAATCTACCAATTGTATTCATTTTTTTAACTAAATCAAATTGTTTTTCAAATTCTTCAAAATGATTTCTATATCGTTCTTCAGTCGAAGAAAACTTTTTATAGTCTTTTATGGACAATACAACCATTTTCTTTAAAACTCCATTAAATCTCCTTGTCATAAGTGAAGCAGTGAGGAAAAACGTATAATTCATTTCTATTAACTCAGTTTTTAACCTAATAATAATCTTTCTACTATGTACTTCTTTACCATCAAATGCTTGTTTAACTATTTCAGATATGTTAAATTCAGGACTCTCAAAAGCATCTATGCCTGAATTAGAATCATCATATAATAACTTGTTACTAAATACATCAACAACATCAAGTTCAAAAAGTGTTTCTCCAATATCAGATTTAAGAATATTGCTAGAAACAGCTTCAACTTTAAGTCCTAAGCCAATAACCATACTAAAATTTACTAATTTTTCAAGAATATCAGAATAAATCATAGAATCCCTCCAAGTTGATACAATATTTACATTATACTATAAAACCAATCTTATTCTCATTAAATTATGATATATAATATTTTTTATGTTATAATATTGTTCACAAGGAGCTGGTTTTAATGAGAATGGTAGACCTAATTGAAAAAAAGAGAGACGGTCATGAATTAACAAAAGAAGAAATCATATATATAATCGAAAACTATACTAATAAGATAATCCCTGATTATCAAATGAGTAGTTTATTAATGGCAATATATTTTAAAGGAATGACAACAGCTGAAAGTTCAGCTTTAACAGAAGCTATGTTAAATAGTGGAGATGTGATTGATTTATCTTCAGTAAAAGGAATAAAAGTAGATAAACATTCTACTGGTGGAGTTGGAGACAAAACAACATTAGTACTAGGACCTTTAGTGGCTAGTGCTGGCGCAATTGTAGCTAAGTTAAGTGGTAGAGGACTTGGTCATACCGGTGGAACATTAGATAAACTTGAAAGAATTGAAGG
>JAFLJX010000080.1 GCA_022712785.1 Mycoplasmatota bacterium
TGGATGATTATTTAAACATGCTTGATGGGACTTCTGAAATGTGGACTTTAATTGATTGGTTCCATTTAAATAGTTTATATTATGATAAGTTTTCTAACTCATTAATAATCTCTGGTAAAAACCAAGATATAGTCTTAAGTATTGACTATGAATCACTTGAGTTAAACTGGATAATTGGAGATCCAGTTAACTGGGATGAAGAAATTGTAAATGAGTATTTCTTTACTCCGGTAGGAGAAGATTTTGAATGGCAATATGCTCAAAGCGATGTTGAAGTTTTAGGTAACGGAGATATATTAATATTTGATAATGGTATTAACAAATCAAAATTAAGAGAGAATGACATCTTAAGTAGAGATACTTATTCTAGAGCTGTAGTATATAGATTGGACAAAGAATTAATGACCATTGAGCAAGTATTTGAGTATGGGAAATCACTTGGAACTTTGTTTTATAGTCCGGAATACTCAAATGTTGATGTTCATGGTATAAACAATTATTTAATTCATAGTGGAGAAAATGCTTGGATTAGAGGAGTACTTAATATATTGCCTGGTTATGAGTTAGAAGAAGGAGATTATTTTGTACAGCATTCAACTACTTTGGAGATTCTTGAAGGTGTAGAAGTATTTAGAATGGAAATGGAAGACAGTATCCATCAAACTTTAAGAGCTTCATTGTATGAAAATACAACGAATTATTCACCAGCTGAAGGATTAAATTTAGGTAAACATTTAGTGACTCCTGAATTTATAGGAGCTATCTATACTAAACTTAATGTTTTGGATACAGTGCCAGAAGAACATGAGATAAATTTCATTAAAGAATTTGATAGATTAATCTTTACTGCAAACTTTAATATAGGTCAGGAAGTCTATTTAGTATTAGAAAGAAATAATGAAACTTTGAAGTACTTAATCCCTACGGAAGAAAACCCATTTGCTTTGGTATGTGTCGAAGTTTGTGATGATGATTTAATAGATGTTACGTTCTTTATTAACGAAGAAGGAGTATCTGGGAAATATAATATTTATTTGATAATGAATGATAAAGAATATAACACATATAAAAACGTAACTTTCGAGTAAAAAGAGTTGAATTAGAATTTTACGTGTGATATAATAAAAAACGCTGTTAAATCAAATCATGCATTGCTCCGCTTTGGTAAATTCCTTATGAGCAAATGTAAAGAAATAAGGAGTGGAAAAATGTCTCAGCAATTAATTAGAGAAATTACTAAAAGTTATGAAAAACCAACAACACCTGTATTTAGATCAGGAGATACTTTAAGTGTATCTGTTAAAATTAAAGAGGGTGACAGAGAAAGAATTCAAATCTTTGAAGGTTTATGTATCAAAAGACAAGGTGGAGGAATATCTGAAACATTTACTGTAAGAAAAGTATCTTACGGAATTGGTATTGAAAGAACATTCCCAGTACATTCACCATTAGTTGTAGATATCGATGTATTAAGAAGAGGTAAAGTTCGTAGAGCAAAACTCTTTTACATTAGAGGTCTTTCAGCTAAAAAATCTCGTATTAAAGAACGTAGATAATACAAAAAAAACACCATCAATGATGGTGTTTTTTAATACAATTTAGTATAATAATTATATAGAGATAAGGTGATGAAATCATGAAAAGAGTTTTCTATTCGGTATTGCCAATGACTATTCTACTTTTGGTAATATCTATTTTGATTGGTATTGAGTTTATATTTATGGATAAAATTATGAATGTGTTTAAGATTGAAGAAATTGAATCTTTTAATACATTTAATAATGGATTTATTCTAGTGTCTGGTGCAATTTCATTTTTTATATTATCAAAATATATAATGGAAATAAATGTAAGAATTTTCAGAATACTTACATTTTTCTTAAACTTTTTAGGAATAATTACGATAATGACCGTGTTTATAAGAGCAGGAATTATTAGTTAAATCTTCTATTAAAGCGATTATTGTATGTTATAATTTTTTATGTGCATATTGCACAAATGAATGAAAACTTTTCATAAATTCATGCAAATTTATTGAAAACTCAATCATTTATGTTATAATGTGTTTGATGAAAGAAGGTGCTTATTTATGAGTAAAGCAACTATTTATGATGTAGCTGGAGCAGCTAGAGTTTCACTTGCTACTGTTTCTAGAGCAATTAATAATCCTGAAAAAGTAAAACCAGAAACAAGAGAAAGAGTTTTAAAAGTAATTCAAGAGCTTGGGTATAAACCAAATGCTTTTGCTAAAGGCCTTGCTAGTCGTAAGTCTACGACTGTAGCTGTAGTGGTTCCTGATATGTCTAGAGCGAGTATTGCTGAGATGATGAATGGTATTGCTGATATCGCAAGAGTATATAAATATTCTATCTTAATTTACATCTTAGAAAGTGAAGATGCTAGTGAAGAAGACATTTTAAGAGAAATTATTGCATCACAAGTTGATGGTATTTTATATCTTAATGATGAAATTAATGAAGTTCAATATGAATTCTTGCGCACAGTTAAAAATAATTATGATATCCCAGTAGTATTAACTAATACATTCTATCCTGGTAGTGATGAAATTCCATCAGTATCAATTGATTATGAAAGAGCTGGTTATGAAATCACTAAAAAACTTATTGATGAAGGCCGTAAAAACATTTATATGGTTTCTACAGTTAGAAAATATATGGTTAACGATTTAAAAGAAGCTGGTTACCTAAGAGCTATTAAAGAAACAACACAAGAACCAAAAATTATGAGAACTTCAGGTAAAATCTCAATTAACGCTGAACACTTTAATGAGTATTTCAAAAACAATACAG
>JAFLJX010000081.1 GCA_022712785.1 Mycoplasmatota bacterium
TTTCTACAAATCCTTTGACAATACTTAATCCCAATCCTCTTTGAGCGTCACCTGATTCATGATCATATTTTGAACTAAATCCTTTATGAAAAATATACTCAATATTACTCTTTCGGATACCACATCCATTATCTTCAATCACTATTTTTAGCAAATCACCTTGCTCTGAAATTGACATTTTTATAACGCCATAGGACTTACCGTTTAAAGCTTCAATACTATTATTGATTAAATTTCTTAAAATTGAGGTCATATAAAAATGGGTTTTTACTTTTGTATCACTTCGAACGTCAAATTGTAAGGTCACATTTTTCCCTTCTGAAATGATTGCTTTTTTTGAACTCAGTTCAATAACTTCTGCAATATCACGAATACTCATTTCCATGTCGTATAGTTTCTTTTCTGTAACACCCTCTAGACCTTGTATGACTCTGATATAGTCTTTTTTCACTTCATGTATTCCCATGGATAAAGAGAGGGAGAGCGCTTGAATATCTTCATGAGAATGTAGTTCTTCTGTACGTTTATGTAATTTATAGGCCTGCTGCATTAACTCCTCAATATAAATCATATTCTTTTCCATGAAATATATTTCACTCCAAAAAGTTGAGGTCAGTAACAATAGTCTTCGGTAGTGTTCTTCATGTTCTTGCCGCACAAGAAAAGTTTTGAAATAGCGAATCAATATCACTGCCACAAAAACGATGACCGTTCTTGAAAAAGCAACTGCTGCAATTCCTCTAATAATACTTATATTCAAGCCCATAATTTGTGTTCTAATGCCCATTTCAGCTAAGTTACCTACTAAATCACTTAGAAAAACAGCTATTGGAAAATAAGCCAATTGATTTTCTTTTTTATTATAGATACTATAGAAAACTACACCGTAGGTTAAGTAAAAAAATATCTCTGGTCTTATAATTGAAAAGGCGTCATAAGTTTTCATACCACCCATTGTTAAAATTAACATTCTAAAAAGTGGCGATCCAATAGCAACGAAGAAACAGGATTCTATCGGATTGATTTCAGAATATAAATAGAGGAGTATCGGCAAAACGATTACAGCGATTGTGATAATAAAACCATCCACTAAAAAATTGAAAAAGAACAGAGAACAAAAGGATACAATTGCAACAATAATCGCAATCTGTTTTGCATGATTTAAAACGCCTTTATTCTTCAATCGAATCAAAATTTTATTTTCCATACGCATCCTCCACTTTGTATCGTCATAATTTTCAAATATTTACCTATTGTATAATAATTCTATATAATCGCCTTAACTCCTTTAAAATAACATTGCATTATAGAGCATAAAATGATTTTTAAAAATCGAGTAGGAGGTAATTGATTAATTCAATTACCGTCCTCTCACACCACCGTGCGTACCGTTCGGTACACGGCGGTTCAATGAATTAACTTACTTTTGCATATACTTCTGAAAAAGAAACTAATCCTATTTTCTTAAGACGGGCATTGGTAATACTAGTATTTAATATAGGGCTGCTGGATATTCTCCAGTAGCCTTTTCTAGTGTTGGCAAACTCCCATGCTTTTCCGGAGTTAATTCCAAGTTTCTTTAAATTAGTAAACTTAGTTCTAATCTTCTTCCACTGCTTCCAGTAGCACATTCTTATTCGCCTTCTTAACCATTCATCAATCTGTTTTAATGCATTTTTCATCTTAGCCATCTTAAAATAATTAACCCATCCAACTACTACTTGTTTAAGTTTTCTAAAAGTAGTTTTGATATTTCCTATTCTACTTCTGCCTGTTAAGTATTTTAGTTTTGTGGTAAGATTCTTGATTGACTTTTTATGCGCTCTAAAGTCCACTCCACCTTTTGTTGGGTAAAATGAGTATCCTAAGAATTTCAGTTCCCAAGGTCTACCTACAGAACTCTTTTCCTTGTTGACTATAAGTTTGAGTTTTCTTTCAATAAAGTCTGTTATGCTGTTCATTACACGATTTGCTGCCTTTTTACTCTTTACATAAATATTACAGTCATCTGCATATCTTACGAAATGCAGATTCCTTCGCTCTAGTTCTTTATCAAGTTCATTAAGCATGATATTTGATAATAATGGACTAAGAGGTCCACCTTGTGGCACACCTTTTGGAGTTTTATTAAAAACACCATTTTCCATAACTCCAGCCTGTAGGTATTTGCGTATAAGAGATATTACTCTAATATCCTTAACTTCTTTATAAACTAAACCAATGAGTTTGTCATGATTAACTGTATCAAAGTAAGCTTCAAGGTCTAAATCAACCGACCACTTATATCCATTATTAATGAATTCTTTACTACTCTTTAATGCATCATGAGCACTTCTATTTGGTCTAAATCCAAAGCTATTATCCGAGAAAACTTCCTCAAATATTGGACTTAGAATTTGTGCAATAGCTTGCTGAACGACTCTATCGACAACTGTAGGTATTCCAAGTTTCCTTTTCTTACCGTTTTCTTTCGGTATTTCTACACGCCTAACAGCTTTAGGGGAATAAATCCCCTCCAATATGCTCTCTTTAAGTTCTGCACCATGTTCTTTTAGATACTCTAGAAGTTCATCTATAGTTAATCTATCAATCCCATGGCTTCCTTTGTTTTTCTTGACTCTTTTAAACGCTATGTTCATATTATCTTTATCAAGAATC
>JAFLJX010000082.1 GCA_022712785.1 Mycoplasmatota bacterium
ATTTTCTTTGCTTTGGATCAGATAACTTCTTTATATAGTAATCCATCTTTAACATCAGGTCCTTTTGGTATATTTTTTGAATGTAATTTAGATCCTCGTTATCATTATATGATTCCCTTTTATATTCACTAATTATATCAATATATTCATACATTTGTTCAGTCAAGATTGTTTCTGTAGTTCTTCTAGAATTCGCTATTGCCTGAGTTATTTCCTTGATTTCTTTACCATATGTTGCTATTTTTTCATCTCTGCTTACAATACTCTCATTTAATCTAGTTATTAATTGCTTAAGTTCATCATTTATTATATCTTGAAGCTTTTTTACATTTTTAATGTTCAGTAATATATCAATAGTTTTTAGAACATATTTATCTAAATACAATACTTTTATTGGCTTAGTTTTACATATAACGTCTGTTTTATTTGTTTTACATCTGTATATTACTCTACATCTTTTTTTTCTGCCTCCGTATGATGTATGGCCTGTTATACTATATCCACAATTTTTACATGTGATCAATCCACTTAGCAAGTACTTGCTTTTTGGTCCTTTCTTACTTTGTCTATGTTTTCTAGTTTCAAGTAGTTTTTGAACTTTATTGAAAGTATCATCATCAATTATTCTTGGTAAGGCATTTGGAATCCTTATCACTTCTGATTCGGGTTTGCTTTTGTGATGAACTATTGAAAATATTTGATTTATATCCAAAAAATATTTTTTAATTTATTTTAAGAAAATTCCTAAATAGTGTCAGATTAATAATTCTCAAAAACTCAAAACAACCCTGATGCTTCATGTGATCAAAAAAATCGAATATCTAAAATGCGAGAATTTTATAGTTGTTTTTTTAAAAATTTCATCAAAATACATAATTCCCTTTATTCAGACTAATAACCATGTTTTCTAAAATTAGTAAATTATACAAAACATAGAAAACTCCTGAAATTTCAGGGTCAAAACGACTTTTACCAACTTTTTTTCATATTCCATAAAAAAAGCCGTTTTAGTTAGAAACTAAAACAGCTAAACAACGCGCTTATTGGCGTCGTGACGCGGATAATATTGTCTTGTCTTACCCTTGTTGCACGCACTTTCTTGTTGACAATAAGGCATTGCTTCCTAACCCTATAGTGAGTAAAGCGCTAAAATAGGTAAATCCAATCTTAAAACCCCTTGTTTAACCCCTGTCCAATAAAAGGTGAAGTTGTGGGAGTAATAACTTACATAAATGATGTTTCACATGTTAACTATATACAATCATTATAACATATTTTTGTAACATTCAATTAGAATCCCTAAGGTTTTTTACCAACAATATCTAATACTCATAAATAAATAAATACATTTTCACATTTCAAGTGTCCAATTATATCTCACAACTATCAGACACCCAATAAATATATACAAACAGCTTAACAAAGATATTAAAAAGACCATCACATAAATGATGATCTTCTAATTTAATAGTAAGTATACAGCTTTTACTGTCCAATTTACTGTATGTTACCCATATTACCTTCTTTTATCATTGAATTAGATATCGCAAAAACACATAACGCAAAAACCAAATTTAATAATCGAAAATTGAACTCAGCATCAGAAGGTCCTGTTGCATTTGCATCATGATATAATCCTGACATAGTTGCATGAACCATAAAAACTATCAATAATGAATATCCATATATTAAAGATCCAAACATAATTATTTTAGATAACCATGAATATTTTTTTATCTCTTCATAATTTCTAATAAACTTAATAAGAGTATAACCTGAATAACAAAGAATATAAATAAGCCCTAGAAAAAACACTGTAATTAAAACACCAGTTGGCATATATGTATATGACATAATTCCCCTCCTTTACAAAATCTTTTAGATGTATTTTATCACCTACATGAAACATAATCAACCTTTGTTATTTATTATGGATTACATAAAGCGGCTACAGTTGCTGGAAATCCTACATCAGGACGCCATGGTTCTAAATTCCATTGATACTTTTGAAGCAACTGCACAACAGGGTTAAATGCATGGCATGCAAATTGGTCTGCAATTCTATCTTCCTGCCAACTTGCAACATGTGTTTGGTAAGAATAGTCTCCAACCATTTCTTCATACATGTCTGCAACAACTGAAACAGACTCTATTAACAAAAATGGAGATATTAGCAATAAAGAGCCCGGATATAATACCATAGCTGCTAAATAAATTTTTGCGCAAGTAGTTGGATAAACTGATAAAGTTCCTTGTCCACCACCATAACTTGAATCCCAAGTTGTTTTCCCATTGTCTATAGTGTTTGTACAAAATAGAGGATCTGCTTTAACTGGATAATTTGAGCCATCGTAATCAATAACCTGACTAATAACATTACCGTTGATTTCATAATATGTTTCAACAAAATCACCATTACTATCTACAGCCCAAGCTTGACCTAAAAGAATATCAATATTTCCATTTTTATCTTTTATGACATAGTCACCATTTTCTGTTTTTACTAGTTCGCTACCCTTATTCAATTCAATATTTAACTTAAATTCTTTTGGTGATTTTTCACTCTTCATCTCATACAATACCTGTAATCCACCTTCGATATAAGTAGTTATAAAGTTAGTGTCTAACTCCTTATTCTCATATACTTTTGCACCATGTATATTTTCACCTACAAAAACATACTCATGATCGATTGAGGTTATATTGGTTCCTTCAAGTTCTAAATTAAAATTCTCCTTACTTGGTGATACAACGTTAGATAAAAACATTGTCTTAGTGACCTCAACTTCTATTGCTTTTAAATTTGTCATGTCAAAAGGTAGTTGATTCATATTTGTGATTTCATAAACTAAAACATCCTCCACCTCATTAACTTGATTATTTCTGTCACACCCTACTAATAGAAAACTACTTATTAAAACCATAACTAAAATTGTAATTTTTTTTATTTCTTCCCTCCATATATAAATCTTTATAAGTTTTTCTTTTACAATACTCTTTCTAAACTATTATATCATACTACTGCATACTTCATTGAGAGATAATTTAAATAGTAAATAATTCGATGACACAAGGATTTCTATACTCAGTCTTCAGAACGGAGCGAACTTGGAGTTTGTGCGTAAAACCTTAGGTCATTCAAATCTACAGACTACACAAAAACATTTACATCTTGAGAGGAAAACTTTACACAAACAACACAAAGCCTACTCACCACTCACTAAACTGTGATTTTTTATTGACCAATTAAAAAAGACCTCTCAACTGACAATCAGTCTAAAGGTCTTAACTAAGCCATAATAATGTCTTGTCCGTACCGTTTTGCTGTGGATTATAGACCCTGACGTACCGTTTTGCGGGCACTCACCGTACCGTTCTGCGGGTAAACATGCACTTATAGTGTTGATTTTTCAGAAAACTGAACTTCTAGTGTGTATGTTTTACATCAAAAATAAGATAATATAAGTTTTACACATGCTCCTAACGATTTTCTGTCGATTTCGACTATCTTTTTAGTAAAAAACAACTGTTTTGGACAGAGGTTTAAATACCTTAATCCCCACATAAATATGGAGATCAAACCCCCTCGCTGAAATAAATTATTAAATAATACTTACTTAAAATCGGAAGAAACCAAATAATTGTCCGTATCCGTACCGAGAGGCTTTTTTTTATACACTTTTGGTGCGTGTTTACACAAAAACTTAACTTTTAGTGTATGTGTTTTATTACTCATTCACTAAAAACCAAAATCGTAGGACATATTTGTGATTTTTTTGATGATTTTCAGATTTACATACTTACACCGTGTATTATCCAACAAAACTTACTAAAAGACACCAGATGACGTAAATTTTCTCAATATCATCGTAGACAAACTCTGCGATTCTATGAAAATTTTCAGTTTGAAATGTGAGGAATCAGCAGAAACTAAGTTTATTTATCCTATCATTATCAAAAAAAGCTCAAGAATTTTTAACCTTCTTAAGCCTTTAAAGAGAATAGTTCGAAATATTCATCTTATCTAATCATTATAACTTAACTTACCAACAATCATTGATCCAACATATAACACTACTGCAGTTGTTGATCCTTCTAATGCACCTAAAATGTATCCTAAGTATGCAAAAAGCAATCCAATTACAAATGTAACAACTACAACAAAATAGTCTATTTTCATATAATACCTCCTCATTTAGTATACCTTACAAATTATGTATTAGCAACCTGAATAGTCCCATTCATGGTCTTTCCATTCTGCCATAGTATCGTATCCAAATCCTGAAGGAGTAAGTGAAAATATACCTATGCTCAAAGAAACTCCCACTGCTGGAGTTTTATTATGTATATATTTTGCAAAAAATTGAGTGTCACCTACTTCAGTATTAGTCCCAGTTTTAGGTTCGAGTATAATCTCACCATAACCCTCATGATATTTGTCTCCAGATCTTAACTCTGCATGCCACCATACACCATTAGGGTTAATATCAGAAGGAACTGTCTCTACATCATAGCAAACCAACACATATCCTAACGTCCAAATGTATGTTTGTGAGCAATCTTGTGATTCAAAAGAATCTGGTTTAGGTTGAAACAAATCTGAGTCCCAAGTTAAACCAACTGCATCAGTTAATTTCCAAAAAGGCGTTTTCTTCCAATCGTACTGAACTTTAACTTTAACTTCATCTAATTCTCCCAAGAACTTATAGTTTATAGAAACTATCACTAGATCCATATAAGATTCACCGATTGCTCCTTTCATATTAGGATTC
>JAFLJX010000083.1 GCA_022712785.1 Mycoplasmatota bacterium
GAAGAAGGAACTATTAGAATTTACTATAAAGAATGTAATTTTGTACTTGATAAGAAAAACAAAGAAAAGAAAAAACAATTAATTAACGCAATGTATATGCCAGAGATGGTATTAAAAGCTGATTTGGAAGATTACAAAACTAACACAAATAACAGAATGGAAATTTACAAATACATGATGAGGTTTATTAACTTCTTAGAAAGAGGAGAAGTTATGAATGGGATGTATTTAACTGGATTATATCAACAGGGTAAAACTTATACATTAGCCGCGCTTGCCAAAGAATTGACTAAAAGAAACTATAGTGTGATCCTTGCTTATTACCCTGATTTATCAAGAGAAGTTAAATCAACTATTAGTAGTGGTGGATTAGAAGTTTTAATAAATAAATTAAAAGTTGTTGATGTATTAATGTTAGATGATATTGGTGGAGAAGCACAAAGTTCATGGGTCAGAGACGAAGTATTAGGTCCGATTCTACAACATAGATTATTAGATAACAAACCAACATTTTTCTCATCAAATGTAACACTAAAAGATTTACCAACGTATATGCTTGCTAATAAACAGAAAGCGGAAGAGATGAAAGCTTATAGAATTTATGCAAGGATAAAATCATTAACAAAAGAGTTTAATATGTAATAAGATTTGACAATATAATAAAAAGTATTATAATTATATTAATTACTGTGATAAGGACACAATTATTTAGGTACGTAAATCAAGCGAAGTAGAGATGGTGTGAGCTACTATTTATATCTAAAGAATTACTCCCTTTGAGTAGGGCTCGAAAGAGACCCCCGCTATCCGCGTTAAAAGTTTGAGTGCTAGAATTTATTCTAGAACATAGGTGGTACCACGGATTTCATATTTCGTCCTTATTTTTAAGGGCGATTTTTTTATTTTATATGTTAAAAAAGAATAAAGAGAAGAGGAATAAAAATGATTAAAATAACATTTCCTGATGGAACAATTAAAGAATTTGAAAAAGGTATTTCTATTGAAGGAATCGCTGGAAGTATTTCTTCAGGCTTAAGAAAACAAAGTGTTGCTGGATATATTGACGGTGAATTATACGACCTTAATAGACCGATTTTAAACGATGGTACGATAAAGATTATTACTAAAAAGGATCAAGAAGCTTTTAGTGTTTTAAATCATAGTGCTGCTCATTTATTAGCTCAAGCAGTTAAAAGATTATATCCTAATGCTAAATTTGGTGTTGGACCAGATATTAGAGAAGGTTTCTATTATGACATAGACGCCGGAGAAGTAATAAAAGAAGAAGATTTAATTAAGATTGAAAAAATGATGAAAAGAATATCTCAAGAACAAATAGTTATCACAAGAAGTGAACTTTCAAAAGAAGATGCTCTTGAATTCTTTAAAGATGATAAATATAAAGTAGAATTAATCACTGACTTACCAAAAGGTGAAGTAATTAGTTTATATAACCAAGGTGAATTTACAGATTTATGTCGTGGTGGACATATCGGTAGTACTAAAAACATTAGATTCTTTAAACTATTATCACTTGCCGGTGCATATTGGAGAGGTGATAGTAAAAGAGACATGTTACAGAGAATTTATGGTACTGCATGGTTTACAGAAGAAGATTTAAAAAGACATCTTCAAGTACTCGCAGAAAGAAAAGAAAGAGATCACCGTAAATTAGGAAGAGAATTAAAAATATTTGAATTATCAAACGATGCTGGACAAGGTCTTGCAATGTGGCTTCCTAATGGGTATACAGTTAGAAAAGTGTTAGAAGATTATGTTTATAAGCTAGAGAAAAAAGCAGGTTATCTACATATTTCTACACCTATGCTTGGAACTAAAAGATTATATGAAATTAGTGGACACTGGGATCATTACAGAGAAAATATGTTCCCTGTAATGGAAAGAGACGGAGAAACATTTGTTTTACGTCCAATGAGTTGCCCTCATCATATGATTGTATATAAATCAGATTTAAGAAGTTATCGTGATCTACCAATTAGATACGCAGAAATAGTAACTCAACATCGTTATGAAGCAAGTGGATCTTTAACTGGACTTGAAAGAGTTAGAGCAATGACTCTAACTGATGCTCATCTTTTTGTTAGAGAAGATCAAATTAAAAAAGAAGTTCTTGATGCGTATAACTTAATTCTTCAAGCAATTGACGATTTAGGATTAGAAATAGAATATGTAGAACTTGCATTAAGAGATAAAGATAAAGGTAAATTCCATGATGATGATAAATTGTGGGACATGGCAGAAGATTTATTAAAAGAATTACTTAAAGAAGAAAATATTGAACACACAGAAATGATTGGGGAAGCAGCATTTTATGGACCTAAAATTGATATTCAAGTCCGTACAGCTATGGGACATGTTATTACAATGAGTACAGTTCAATTAGACTTCTTACTTCCAGAAAGATTTGATTTAAACTACATCGGAAGTGATGGAGAAAAACATCGTCCTGTTGTAATTCATAGAGGATTAATTTCTACTTGGGAAAGATTAATGTCGATTCTATTAGAACAATATAAAGGTGCATTCCCTACATGGTTAAGCCCAGTTCAAATCAAGGTAATACCTGTTTCTTTAGACGCACATGGATCTTATGCTAAGAAATTAAACGACCTATTTATTGATTATGATTTACGTAGTGAGCTTGATATGAGAGAAGAAAAACTTGGATATAAAATCAGAGATGCACAAACATTAAAAATTCCTTATCAACTAGTAGTTGGAGACAATGAAGTTGATGAGAATTTAGTTACATACAGAAAACATGGTTCTAAAGAACAAACAACTGTATTAGTAGACGACTTTATTTCAATGCTTCAAAAAGAAATAATTTCAAAAGGAAAATAATATTACATACACATAATAATAAAAGCACTCAACGAGTGCTTTTATTTTCTTTTAAGGTTCAAAATGAGATCTTCATCTGGATCAATGTAAATCGTTTTATTGTTTTTATATGTTACAAAACTATTGATTTTACCAGGTACTTTCTTAATATATCTAACTTCAACGTAATCCACAGGTACACTGCTAGATCCTCTAAGTTTAGAGAAATAAGAAGCAAGTTGTGACGCTGTCCTAATATTAGTTTCACTAAGAGGCTGGATTTTTCTAACAACAACATGGCTTCCAGGAGCTCCTTTTACATGGAACCACACTTCATTATGTTTGGCTAGTTTATGTGTTATATACTCGTTTTGAATATTGTTTTTACCAACTAGTATTTCAGTACCTTCTTCATCATAATATGTTTCAAAGTTTGGTTTCTTTTTCCTTTTTGGTTTAACTAGTTTTTGTTTTAGATATCTTTTTTCTATTAATTCATCTTTTATTTCTTCAATATCTTTTAAAGATGCATTCTGAACTTGGTGAAGTAATAATTCAAAATATTTCATTTCCTTATTTGCTTCTCTGATTTGTCTATTAATGTAGGGTATACTCGTTTTTAGTTTTTTATACTTCTTAAAATATTTTTCGCTATTTTGAACTGGTGATTTTTTGATATCTAAATCAATAGTTACTTCTGTATTATCATAATAATTTAGACATTTTAATACACTATCACCTTTAGTTATATTGTAAAGATTAGCTTGAATTAATTCTCCTTTAATTTTATATTTGTCTCTTGTGGAAGTGTTGATTAAATCTTTATTTAATTTTTCAATTTTTGTTTTTGCTTTAGATATATGATTTTTAATAAATTTAACTATATCTTTTGATTTTTGTTTAATTATATCAATTGAATCTCTTTCATAATAATATCTGTCTAGTAATTCATTGACTGAATCAAATTCTTTTGAAACTCCTTCTAAATGATTTAGTGATGTGAAATAGAAATAGTCTTTTCTAGAATTGATAATTTGGGGGTTTGACTCCTCTAGGATTGTATCAAAGATTTCTTTAATTGGTGTTTCAGATTTGTTAAAGCGATAAATAATTTCTCTCGCAAGTAGGGGAGAAAATCCTATAAAGCTATCTAAAAATGATTTTTCATTTATGTTTTTTGGTATAGATAAATTTTTATCTCTTAACGGTTTATTGTATGGATCTATTTTATTAGTGCTTGGTATTTCATAAACAGCACCAGGGAATATTGTTCTATCTTTTCCGTCAAAAGGCATAACCTTTTTAATAGCGTCTAATATCTTGAAATTTTCATCAGTTATAATTAAATTAGAGTGTCTCCCCATCACCTCGAAAATCAACTTTTTAATCGACATATCTCCAAGTTCATTTCTTTTTCTTATATCAAAAATAATGATGCGGTCATTCGATATTTGAGATACTTTTTCGATTATCCCTCCCTCTAAATGTTTCCTTAAAAACATACAAAAAGCAGGAGGAGTACTTGGCTTCTCATACACCATTTTTGATAGATGGATGCGTGAATAGCTCGGAGAACTACTTATTAACAACTGATTTTTTACTGACTTTGCATTAATTATAAACAATAAATCATATTTAGAAAGCTGATAGATTTTGTTTATTCTACCAGTCAATATTGTTTCATTCAATTCACTTGTTACTTTTCTTAAAATATTTCCATCAAAACTCATAGTAATCACCCAGTTTATTATAACATAACTTAAAATAATAAAAAAAATGTTTTTAAATACTTACATTTCGCCCCTAAAAGTGTTATGATATATATTAATTAAATATATAATCTAAGAACAAGGAGGGACATTGATAGATGAAACTCAATGAACGCGGTTTACTAATAGTTATAAGTGGTCCTTCGGGAGTCGGTAAGGGTACTGTTAGGAAAGCATTATTTGAAATGGAAGGTCATGATTTAGTTTATTCAACATCTATGACAACTAGATCTCCTCGTGAAGGAGAAGTTGATGGCGTTGACTACTACTTTGTCTCAAAAGAAGAATTTGAGCAAAGAATCAAAGATGATAAATTTTTAGAATATGCAAAGTTCGTAGGAAATTACTATGGAACTCCTAAAGATAAAGTAGAAGAACAAATGGCTCTTGGGAAAGAAGTAGTTCTTGAAATTGAAGTTCAAGGTGCTGCCCAAGTAAGAGAAAGAGCCAGAGATGGAGTATTTATCTTTATCGCACCACCTAATAAAGAAGCTTTATATAGAAGATTACTTAGAAGAGGAACCGAAGGCGCAAAAACCATTCAGAAAAGAATGGATAAAGCTGATAGAGAATTTCCGCTTGCTCATAAATATGATTATATAGTTGTTAATGATGAAGTAAGAAATGCTGCAGATAGAATAATGGCAATTGTTCGTGCAGAGCATGCGAAAACAGAAAGATCGATTTATAAATACAGAGAAATGTTGGAGGTATATTAATATATGAAAAATGATGATGGATTACGTTATCCCTCAATTGATGACTTACTTACTAAAATAGATTCTAAATATAAATTAGCTTATGCAGCTGCAAAAAGAGCTAAAATTATTAAAGAAGATGAGTATGTTGCAATTGACCCAAAATGTAGTAAGCCAGTTGGAATTGCCCTAGAGGAAATTTTAGCGGGAAAAGTACAAATTGACTTTGAAGAAAAAAAGTAGACCTAGTCTACTTTTTTTAATAATAACGATTTATTAACGTATATATATGTTATAATAATTACTAGAAAAAGTAATGGAGTGAGCCTCATGAATAACAAATTTTTAAACTTGCTAGAAAAATTAGATTTACTTGATAAAAAAGATGTATTAAATGGTGAAATCAAAGAAGTTTCCGTGAACGATGCCGACAAATGTTGGTTTTTTGATATAGAATTTCCTTATCCATTAAATATAGATGATTTTGATTTGTTTACTAGAAGATTAGAGTTACTCCCAACAAAAGTTGCTTCAATCGAAAAAACTCTATACAAAATTAGATATGCAAAATGCGATTTTGAAAAGCTAGAAGAGTATTATGACTTTGTTTTAAGAAAACTATCTAAAAAGAAACCAAGATTTACATCTATCTTAGATTTTGAGATAGATATTTTGAAAAATAAAATTGAAGTTGTCTGTCCAAAAGACGCTACTTTTGTAGACGAACTATTATTTGAACTTAAAGACGAGTTAGCACTACTTGGATTTGAATGTGTTTTAGCTAGTAAAATGAGTAAAGAAAAACCACTGATTAAAGAAAAAATTGTCACACAGGCAAAAGAATTTCAAAATGAAGTTCTTCAAAATTTTGAATTAACTGATGAAGAAAATATTTTTGAATCTTATAATAATAATGTAATTCGTAAGATATCAAATACAATCTCAGAAATCCCAATAACTGAAAATGATTTATTTGAATACAAATCTGCAAATGAAAAAGCATTTTTCTCTTTTGAAGGAGAAGTTGTTAGTGTTGATTTTAGAGGTATAAACGGAACTACAAGTTTATTTACTTTTATAGTTAGTGACGAATTTGATAGTGTATACGTTAAAAAGTTTGTCAAAGATAAACCAGAAAAAGATTTCCTAAATAAAACAAAAGTGGGAATGCATATAAAAGTTTCAGGCGCAGCTGTATATGACAAGTTTATGAATGAAGTAAGTATCACTGCTATTTCAATCCAAAGAACTAAATTCCCAGTTAAAAAAGATGTTAGAAGAGACCTAGAGAAAGAAAAAAGAGTAGAATTACATCTTCATACAAAGATGTCTATTCTTGACGGAATAACTTCTATTACTGAGTACGTAGACACCGCTAAAAAGTGGGGGCATAAGGCAATTGCTTTAACTGACCATTCAAATGTTCAGTCATTCCCCGATTTCTTTAAAGCTACTAAGGATAAGGCTATTAAACCTATTTATGGTGTTGAGTTCGCATTTGTAAATCAAGCAGACTTGCAAATTGTTAAAAATCCAGTTGATGTTCATTTTGATGATGCAATTTATACAGTATTTGATATTGAAACTACAGGTCTAAGTGTTAATTTTGATAAGGTGATTGAAATCGCCGCAGTTAAAATCCAAAATAATCAAATAATTGATGAATTTCAAACATACGTTAATCCAGAAATACCAATCTCTGAATTAACAACAAAAATAACTTCAATAAAAAGCAATGATGTGGTAGATGCCCCTAAAATAGATAAAGCAATAGTTGAATTCAATGAATTCTTCAAAGGTACTATCTGCGTAGCCCATAATGCTCAGTTTGATATGGGATTTATCAATAAACTTCTAAAAGATCATGATTTATATAATGGTCCTATAACGAGCGTGGATACCATTGCGATAGCTAGAAGTTGTTATGGGGATAAACTGAAGAGATTTAATTTAAAAGCTGTAGCACGCTATTTTAAAGTCGAATTAGTGCAACATCATAGAGCCATCTATGATACACGTGCAACTGCTGATATATTTTTACATATGTTAAGAGATGCTAGAAAAGTAGGAATAACTAATATAAATGATTTTAATACGTTATCATCTTCTGGTACTTCTTATAAACATAGTATTAATAAACATATTAACTTAATTGTTCAAAATGAAATTGGTCTTCGAAATTTGTATAAAATAGTAAGTATAGCAAATACTACAAATTTCTACAAAACAGCAATACTGCTAAAAACTGTATTAGATAAAAACAGAGAAGGTATACTTGTAGGTAGTGGATGTATGAATAGTACATTCTTTGAAAACGCATTAAATAAAGAATATGAAGACACATTAGAAATGGCTAAATATTATGATTATTTAGAAATTCAACCAATCTCTGACTATTCGCATTTAGAAGAAGATCAAAGTAACGCAATTGAAAATGTTAAAAGCACAATGTTAAAAATATTATCTATTGGTAAAGAATTAAACATTCCGGTAGTAGCATCAGGTGATGTTCATCACCTACTAAAAAGTGATAAGAGATATCGTGAAATATATGTCGCAACACCTGTAGTTGGTGGAGGACTGCATCCTTTATCAAGATATTCTAATATACCAAGTCAGTATTTTAGAACAACAAAGGAAATGTTAGACGAGTTTTCTTTCTTAGATGAAGACACCGCATTTGAAATTGTAGTTAAAAACACAAATAAAATCAATGATATGGTTGAATTTGTTTCTGCGTTTAAACCTGATTTATATGCACCAACCGATGACTTTTTAGCTCTTGAAGGTATTCCTTCAATTGAAAACAAATTAATAAAAATGGTTGGGGATAGATCAAAAGAATTATATGGTAAGGAATTACCTTTAATAGTTTCAGAAAGAATTAATAAAGAAATCAAAAGTATAACAGAAAATAAATTCTCAACTGTTTATTATATCTCTCATTTATTAGTTAAAAAATCATTAGACGAAGGATATTTGGTAGGTAGTAGGGGAAGTGTTGGTAGTAGTTTTATCGCTACTCTAATGGATATTACAGAGGTTAACCCTCTGGCACCTCATTATGTCTGCCCAAGTTGTTTCTTCAGTTCATTTAAAATGACTAATGAAGAAAAACAAAGATATGGATTAAATGATAATGAAATTAAATTACAATCAATTTTAGATAAAGTGGATTCAGGATTTGACTTACCAAATGAATTATGTCCTGTATGTAATAAAGAAATGAGAAAAGATGGACACTCTATACCATTTGAAACTTTCCTTGGATTTAAAGGAGATAAAGTTCCAGATATAGATCTTAACTTTTCTGGGGATTATCAACCTAAGGTTCATGAATATATTCGTGAAATATTTGGTGTAGATAGAACATTTAGAGCTGGAACTATTTCAACAGTAGCCGCTAGAACTGCCTTTGGATATGTGAAAGGTTACTTAGAAAAGAAAAATATTAATATGAGAAAAGCTGAAATCGAAAGAATTGCTTCTAATATAACTGGAGTTAAACGTTCTACTGGACAACATCCTGGTGGTATCGTTGTTGTACCTAACTATAAAGAAATAATAGATGTAACTCCTGTTCAATATCCAGCTGATGATATTGAATCTCCATGGAGAACTACTCACTTTGATTATCATTCATTTGAAGATAATCTGTTTAAATTAGATGTACTTGGACATGATGATCCTACTATGATCAGATACCTAATGGATTATGTAGCAATTAATCCTTTAGAATTCCCATTCACAAGCGCTGAAAATATTCCAATGGATGATCCTGAAGTATATAGATTGTTAAATGGTACTGATGTTATTGGGTTAACTAAAGAAGATTTAAATAGTTCAGTTGCTAGTTTTGGTATTCCTGAAATGGGAACAAACTTTGTTAGAGGAATGTTGACAGATTCACGTCCTAAAACTTTTGCTGATATTGTTAAAATATCTGGGTT
>JAFLJX010000084.1 GCA_022712785.1 Mycoplasmatota bacterium
CATAGAAAATCCTTTATTATTCTTAATCATCAAAACCCTCCTTTTTTCAAAAATTATAAAGTAATTATACCATTAAAAGAAAAAATTGTAAATTATAAAGAAATATAGACAATAATTCAATATATTTTGTATATATACTAATCTTATAGTATAATAGTCATGAATAATAAAAATTTGGATAGGGTGATTACATGAATTCACAATTTAAGAATAGTAGTCTAGGATTTTATTTGTATGCAACAATAATAGTATTTATCGCAGTAGCATCAATTGTTGTATTTTGGTATATGATTACAGGATATAAGCTAGGGACATATCCCGAAGATACAATTTTAGGTAGTGTTTATATTGGTGGACTAAAAGAGGATGATGTTAAATCAAAAGTTGAAAGCAGAATTGGTAGATGGCTTAATGACGATACTGTAGTATTTGAACTGACATATCAAGGTTATAGCTATGAGTTTGATAGAGAAATTTTCTTTTTCGATATTGATTTGTCTCAAAAGAACTTAAGTAAAGGAGAGACGAACATACTGTTTGCTAATTATCAAGGTACTGATCGAGATACTGTACTAAACGACATAGATGCTTTACCCTTTTTAGATGGACTTCAAGAAAATATTGATATGGACCTTCTAATTACAGATATATTAGCTGATGCTGGACTTATGAAGTCATATTCTAGTAAAAATATAGAAGACTATTTAATAGATATTGATTTATCATCTAAGAGCCTTGAAAGAACTATTTTAAGAGTTTTTGATGGAATTGATGTAGATGATTTTATAACGAAAATTAATCTAGTTTATCCAGAGGGAAAAATTATTACAAAAAGCAAAGAATTATTTGATATAGTTGATATATTTGGTGACGAAATGACTGATAATGAGATGAGTGTGTTATCAACAGGAATTATGGATTTACTTCTAGCAACTAACTTTAATATTAATGAAGTTCATTATAATCCTAATTTTGATCATTCACTATACACAGTAAATGATTATCCTTATTTAAGTCATAATGCAAAAATTAATAGAGTTATTAATCAAGGGTTCTCAATATATAATCCAAATGATTCAGATTATATTTTCACTATAGAAAAGGTTGATGAGACTCATGTATTAATTACATTAACTGGTTTAGAATTTGTTGATGAAATAAGCGTTTCAACAATAATTAGTCCAGTATCATATATAACACAAGCTACAAATGATCCAGATATTCTTCAAAATGGTTATAATGGAGCTATTGTTGAAGTTACACGATTAATTGTTGGTGTTGATGGAAATGTTAAATATAATAGTGTTATTGTTTTTGAATTCTATCCACCAGTAAAAGAAATAGTTTTACAAGTTCAAGTACCTTAACCAAGAAGGGGTGAAAAGATGGCAAGAAATGTTCAAAAACGTCTAGGAGACGTACTTTTTGAAGAAGGCGTTGTTAATGCTAAACAGATTAATGAAGCCTTGAAGAAAAGAGACAAAGGTGAAAAAATAGGGGAAGCCCTTATTCGTTTTGGTTTCTGTACAGATGCACAGATAGTTGAAGCAATGGAAAAATCTTTAGGTATAAAAAAAGTAAACCTTCAACTATTATATATAGATGAAAGTGTTTTAAAATTAATTGACGAAGAATTTGTAACAAAAGCAAAAATCATGCCAATTAATATTCATGGACGTCGTATTGTTATTGCGACAAATGATCCACTTGATTTCCCTACAATTGAAGATGTACGTTTAAGAACAGGAATGAATGTGGAAACTGTACTTGCTACAAAGAATGATATTGATACAGCAATTTCAAGATATTATGGTTTCTCAAAAACTTTGAAATCTTTAGGTATTGAAGTTAAAGATGAAAAACAAGCAGATGAAAAGTTTTATGATGAACTTCTTAATAAGTCTGAAGTTGATGTTAATGAATCACCGATAATTCAATTAGTTAATCAAATTTTATTAACCGCTGTTAAAACTGATGCATCAGATATACATATTGATCCAACTGATATCGAATTTAAAATTCGTTATCGTGTGGATGGTGTTTTATCTACAGAAAGAGTTTTGCCAAAAGTAATACTTCCAAAACTTATTTCACGTATCAAAGTAATGGCACATATGGATATTACAGATACAAGAACACCTCAAGATGGTAGAATTAAAACTATTATTGAGGGTAGACCTATAGATCTACGTATTTCTACACTACCAACAGTACGTGGAGAAAAAGCAGTTATGCGTGTACTTGATTTATCAAGAGATAATAAAGGGATATCACGTCTTGGTTTCACAGAAGCAGAGACTGAGCTATATACAAGACTATTATCTCGCCCAAATGGAATAATACTTGTAAGTGGACCTACTGGTAGTGGGAAAACTACAACGTTGTATGCATCACTTGATCAATTAAACCGTGATGATGTAAATATTATCACAGTAGAAGACCCAGTAGAAATTGAGCTTGAAGGAGTTAATCAGGTAAACATCAATCCTGATATTGACTTCACTTTTGCAAATGCATTACGTTCAATATTACGACAAGATCCAAATATTATAATGATTGGGGAAATCCGTGATGCTGAGACAGCAGAAATCGCAGTTAAAGCTTCGCTAACAGGCCATTTAGTTTTAAGTACAATTCACACTAATAGTGCTGTAAAAACATTGACGAGACTTGTTGATATGGGAATTGATTCATTTATGGTTGCATCAGCGCTAAGTGGTGTAGTTGCTCAAAGATTAGTTAGAGTAGTTTGCCCAGTATGTTCAGTTGATGAAGTGCCATCATTAGATGAAATGGAACTTTTTGAGAGAAATAATATTACAGATGTTAAAACTGTAAAACGTGCAAAGGGTTGTGATGTTTGTAACGGTAAAGGATACAAAGGCCGTACTGCAATTTTTGAAATGCTTGATATTAATGAATCTATCATTAGATTAATATCAAATCATGCACAAGAGTACGAGATATTGGAACACGCACGTAAAAACGGATTAAAACTATTAGTAGAAGCTGGATTAGAAAAAGTTAAACTAGGAATGACAACCGTAGAAGAAATCATGCGTATCAGCTTAGATTAGGGGTGTTACAATGAAAATGTTCGATTATAAATATCGTGCAAAAAGGTTAAAAGATGGAAAGATTGTAAAAGGGATAGCAGAAGGACCAAATAAAACGATGGTTGAGAGTTTTTTAAATGAATCTGGTTTAAAACCAATTGAAATTAACGAACATAATTCATTCATCTCAAAACTTAATAGAATTACTGTCGGTAAAGTAATTAAAGAAAGAGATCTGATTTTTTATCTAAAACAGCTTTCTTCCTTATTAAAAGCAGGAGTTAAATTAAATGAAGCGTCAGAAATTTTAGCGACACAGCAAACAAACAAAAATGTTAGAAGAATATTGTATGGTATATATTACGAAGTTAACAGTGGACAAACCTTAGCTGATTCATTTAAAGAATATCCTGCAGATTTCCCACAAATACTTGTATCAATGGTAGCTGTTGGAGAAAAAACTGGGGATTTAAAAGGTGCTGTATCTCAAATTATATATTACTTTGAAACACAGTATCGTTTAAAATCATCAATTTCTTCAACATTAATGATGCCTGTTATATATTTAGTAGTTGGTTTAATTGTTGCGGCAGTTCTTACACTTTTAGTTATGCCTCAATTTGAATCAATGTTTTCAGCGGTTGATGGAGTAGAAATGCCAGGAGTAACAAGGTTCTTCATTAATATGGGTAACTTTGTAAAGTCTAATGGGATTTTAATTTTAATCTTTGCAATAGCAATGATTGTTTTATTTAAGGTATTAAAGAAGACATCAAATAAATTCCAAATATTTATATCAGCAACAGCAATTAGAATGCCAATTTTAGGTCAAGTTGTTAAATTAAATAACTTATCAAGAATTGCTTCTACATTATCTCAAATGTTAAATAATCATGTTCCACTTCAAGACTGTTTAGCAACAACATATGACACAGTTGGAAATAAAATATATAAGGATCTTATTGTTAAAGCTCAAAAGAATGTTAATAATGGTGAGTTTATGAGTAAGGTGTTTGAAAATCATTATGCAATTGAAGTTGTATTCGTAAGAATGATAAGCGTTGGAGAAAGAACTGGGGAACTTGGAAACATGTTAAAAAGTCTTTCCGCTTTCTATGACGAAGACAGTGAAGTGAAAATTGAAAGATTGAAAAAAGCTATTGAACCAATTTTGTTATTATTTATCTTTTCACTAATCACAGTAATGTTGCTAGCTGTAATGTTACCTACATTCTCATTCACAAGTCAATTATAATTAGGATATTTATCAAGTAGGCTTAGCACAACAACAGTATAAGTATTCAAATCTTAATTAAATCTTAACTAAAAATTGTGAAATTGACACGGTCAATATTAAGTGATATAGTATGGGTAGTTCAAAATAAAAATAAAAATTGGGAGGAAACAAAAATGATTAAAAATAATAAAGGGGTAACTTTAGTAGAGTTACTAATCGTTATCGTAGTAATGGGAATTATCGCTGCATTCGCAATACCTGCAGTTGGAACAATTATTGAGAATACAAATCAGGATGCTGTAGTAGCGGACGCATTGGCTATTGAAAATGCAGGAAGATTATATTGTGCACAAACTCAATGCGCAACAGATCAAGCATTGACATGGACATTAGTTGAACCATATGTTACAGGTCTTACGGAATCAGAGTATGATCTTACAGCAGCTTCAGGAGTTGTTGTCACATATTCTACTGCTAATAGCACATGGACAGTTTCATTAACAGGTACGTCAGGTAACTTTAGTTATGCTGGTATTCCTAGTGCTATCGGAAGAACAGGAGTTACACCTGTTTCATAAGATTATCAGAAGAAATTTTGTATTTTTATAAAATTTAAAGAGCTAATGAGCTCTTTTTATTTTATAGATTAATTTGAATATTTATTGTAGAATAGAAGTGGTGATTATTATGGAATTTTTAATTGATTTATTATTATATTTATACATATTTCTAATGGGACTCTTTTTCGGCTCTTTTTTCAATGTAGTTGGAATAAGGATTCCTAACAAACAATCTCTAATGGGGAGAAGCCATTGTCCTAACTGTAATAAAACTCTAGGTGTCCTAGAGTTGTTTCCAATTGTTGGATATTTATTACTGGGTGGTCGATGTAAAGGATGTAAAACACATATTCCTATTAAATACCCTTTAATGGAGTTACTAACTGGAGTGTTATTTTTAGTTTCCTTTGTATTTTTACGCGAAAATATGGTAGAATATGTATTAATAGTAATGTTTATATCCTTAATGGTCATAATTACTGTGAGTGACCTTTATTATCAAGTAATTCCTGACATTATTTTAATCGTTTTTTTCCCTGTGATTCTTACTTTAAGACTAATACATCCTATAGATGCTTGGTATGATGGGATGCTAGGAGGAATTCTTGGATTTGGATTTATGTTTTTAATCGCATTATACGGTAAAATACGATTTAAAAAGGATGCATTGGGTGGAGGAGATATCAAGCTTTATCTAATTATTGGTATTGTTCTTGGATATCAAAATGTATTCTTATCATTGTTCTTTG
>JAFLJX010000085.1 GCA_022712785.1 Mycoplasmatota bacterium
GCTTTTGCTTCTTTCCTATTCATTACGTCATAAGGTAAAGCAACTACTTTTTCAACTAAATCTTTTCTTGGTCTTACTGCTCTAAATGGTCTAACTATTGCCATAATTAAATCCTCCTAAATTAAACTTTCTTTTATTACATCGATAGTTTCTAAACCTATTCTTGCTTGAGCTTCTTCTGTAGCTGCACCAATGTGTGGTGTCAATGAAATTAATTCATGTGTATAAATTCTTTCATCCTTACAAGGTTCATTTTCATAAACATCTAAAGCAGCTTTAGCAACAATTCCACTATCCAATGCTACAAGCAATGCATTCTCATCAACCACTCCACCACGAGCAGTATTAATTAAATACATCCCTTTTTTCATTTTACTAAATTCTTTTGTACTTAACGCTGGCCCATTGGCTTTAATAAATGGGATGTGTAAACTAATAAAATCAGACTGAGCTAAAAGCTCATCTTTACTTACAAATCCACATTCAGGTAAATTATCTATTTCTCCTAGAAAGTCATTATATATAACTTTCATTCCAAGCGCCATTGCTTTTACAGCAAGACTTTGAGAAATCCTACCAAAACCAATTAATCCTAAAGTTTTTCCATTTAACTCAATACCTTTGTATAACTTCTTATTCCAAAGTCCTTGTCTCATTGTTACGTTAGAAATGTATATATGTCTAGCTAATGCAAACATATGTCCCAAAGCAAGTTCAGCAACAGCTGCACTAGAACTATTAGGTGTATTCCTTACACTAATTCCTTTTGATTTTGCATAAACATGATCAATATTATCAATTCCTACACCTGCTCTAATTATTAGTTTTAATTGTCCGCCAATTATCGCTTCATCAATTAAATCTTCTCTAATTTTAGTAGCACTTCTAATAATAATACAATCTATTTCTTTAATCTTAGTAACTAATTCATCTTTATCATAAAATTTAACTTCAACATCATAACCTAATTCAATAAGTTTTTCAGCAGCCGAAGCATCAATTCCGTCATTCGCTAATATTTTATACATATCTCCACCTACAGTCCCCAAATATTTTCTATTTCTTTTAATAAATCGTCTAATTCTTTAGGATCACGGTCTGCCATATGTGCAATTCTAAATGCTTTTTCTTTTAAATCTCCATAACCATTACTAATTAAGTATCCTCTTGTCATTAATTCTTTATTCAAGTCTCCTACAGATTTACCACCTGTATTTAGTATTGTAGTTACAGTATTACTTCTATAATCAGGATTCGCTAATAATCCGAAATGTTTTTCAGCCCATGCTTGAACTGTTTTTGACATTGCTGCATGTCTATCAAATCTATTTTGCAATCCTTCTTTATTCAATATTTTATCTAATTGATAATCTAAAGCCCACATGTGTGGAGTCGAAGGTGTAGTTGGGTACTGAGCATCTTTTAATGCTCTATTAACTACATTAATCAAATCAAAATAAAAACCTCTAAATTCAACAGTTTTAGCTCTGTCAATTGCATTTTGGGAAACTGAAGCAACACTTAATCCAGGAGGTAATCCTAAACTTTTTTGAGTAGATGCTAAACAAATATCAACATTTGACTTATCTACTTCAATTTTTGCTCCTCCAAGTGAACTAACAGCATCCACCAAGTATAATACACCTGGGAATTTAGCTACTACTTGTCCAATTTCATATACAGGATTCATAATACCTGTAGTAGTTTCGTTATGAGTTACAGTAACAACATCGTATAATCCAGTTTTCAAGGCTTCTTCTACCATTTCTGGAGTAGTTGGTTGTCCAACCTCTGATTTAAATATATCCGCAGCAACATTGTTAGTTTTCGCCATTTTATACCAGCGATCTCCAAATGCTCCTACACTAAATACAGCAGCTCTTTTTTTAGTACATGATCTAATAGCCATTTCCATGATCCCACTACCACTACTCGTAGATAATATAATAAGATCTTTTGTAAACATTAGCTCTTGTAATTTTTTAGAAATATTTTCTTGAAGTACAGTTGCAGTTTTGCTTCTATGTGCAATCTGTGTCGTTGATAATTTCTCCAAAACATCAGCTGAAACATCCACTGGTCCTGGAATAAATAGTTTAATACTCATAATAACAATCCTCTCTAAATATCAATTTTAAACATACATTAGTATTCTAACAATTTTAGTATAAGAAAACAAGCGTTTTCAATAAAATATTTGAGATTTATTTATGAAAAAGTTAATGGCTTTATTGGGCCGTTAAGATAATAAAAAAAATCCGTTAATACAGTAAATTTGATGAAAATATTTTCATAGTATAATTCGGTTATAAAAACTTATGAATTATATACTAAAATCAAGGTATAAAGTGTTGATTTAACACTAATCAAGTGATACAATAAAGTTGATTTTTAGAGGAGGTATTATATGGAATTATCAAAAAGAGTTTTAGAAATGCAAGAATCACCAGTTAGAAAATTAGTACCTATTGCAACAAGAGTAAAAAAACAAGGTAAAAAAGTATTTCATTTGAATATTGGGCAGCCAGACATAGAAACACCAAAGGTATTTATGGAAGCAATTAATAACTATGATTCAAAAGTTATTAATTACTCTTTTAGTCAAGGAGAACCAAAACTCATAAACTCTATAAGAGCATATTTCAAACGTGATGGTATTATCTTTGATGAAGATGAAGTTTTAATTACAAATGGCGGATCTGAAGCTTTAACTTTCACTACTATTGCTATATGTGATCCTGGTGATGAAATCTTAGTTCCTGAACCATTTTATACTAACTATAATGGTTTTACTGGAGGAGTTAATGTCAATATAAAACCTATTACTACTCTTGCACAAGATGGTTTCCATCTACCAAGTAAATCAGAAATAATAAAATTGATTACTCCAAAAACTAAGGCTATACTGTTCTCTAATCCAGGTAACCCTACTGGTACAATTCTTAGATTAGATGAAATGGAAATGATCGCAGAGATTGCTAAGGAATTCGATTTATTCATTATTAGTGATGAAGTATATCGAGGTTTTGCATTTGATGGATTAAAAGGTATATCTATGGGGAGCATTAAGGGCGTAGAAGATAGAACTATTATTATTGAAAGTGTTTCAAAAAGATATAGTGCATGCGGTGCGCGTATTGGAAGTATTCAATCAAAAAATAAAAAATTAATAAAAAACATACTGAAACTATGTCAAGCAAGACTGTGTGTCGCAACACTTGAACAAGTTGGAGCGGCTGAGTTATATAAATTAGATGACGAATATACTGCTATGATTAAAGATGAATACCAAAAAAGAAGAGATATTGTTTATTCAACTTTACAAAAAATCCCAGGTATTGTTTGTGAAAAACCAAGTGGTGCATTTTACTTAGTAGCTAAATTACCTGTAGAAGATGCGGAAGAGTTTGTAATTTGGATGTTAGAGGAATTTGATGTTGATGGTGAAACTGTTATGCTTTCTCCTGCTGAAGGATTCTATGCAACTGAAGGACTTGGAAAAGATGAAGTAAGAATTGCATATGTTTTAAATACAGATGCAATGATAAGAGCAATGTATATCCTTGAAAAAGGATTAGAGAAATATAATAGCTAATCGAGGTGTATTAATATGATTGTTGAAAAGTATAAAGATAAATCACCTAACATATCAAAAAAAGCAAAAGTGTTTAAAAATGCAGTTATTGCAGGTGACGTTACACTCCATGACTTTGTGAATGTTTGGTACAATGTCACTATTAGAGGAGATATGGCTCCTGTTACTATCTTAGAAAATACTAATATCCAGGATAACAGTATAGTTCATACAAATACTAATTTACCTACTCACATAGGAAAAAATGTAACTGTAGGACATGGGGCGATAATCCACGCAGCAACCGTTAAAGATAACGCATTAATTGGAATGGGTAGTATAATACTGGATGGCGCAGTTATTGGAGAATATAGTTTAGTAGGTGCTGGATGTGTAGTTCCACCGTTTAAAACTGTACCTGATAGAACATTAGTTATTGGGAATCCAATGAAAATAATAAGAGAATTAACGGATAAAGAAATCGAAGATATAAAAGCAAACAAGGATGTCTATTTAAAACTAATGACTGAATATTAAATTTAAAAGCGGTGTATTTATAAAATATGCTGTTTTTTTATTCTATTCACAATCTCCATTATTCTCATGTGTTTATCTAAATATAATAAAGCAATTTGTTTCTTCTCATCAATACTAAATACTTCGTGTTTCTCTGTTATTCTCATCATATTACCTCTTTCTCTTTCTTTAAGTATATCAAAAAGACATACTAGATTTTAAACATCTAATATGTCTCTTTTTTATTGTGTCTGTTTTAAGGTTATACTTTCTTTCCAGTTTCTTTTTTTAATAGATATTCTCTAAAACTTCTTTGTTTTTCAGTCTTTGGATCAAATCCAAGTTTCTTAAAAAAGAATTGCACAAGATATCCAGAAAACAACATTGTGAATAATGTTCCTACTCCTACTGTTCCACCAAGTTTATACCCTATGCTTAGTACTGTTAGTTCGACAACAGGTTTAATATACTTAACATCAATTTGAGAAATTCTACTTAATCCAACAAATATTCCATCACGTGGACCTGGTCCGAGTCTTGTACTTATATACAAACTTCCACCAAATGTCATTATTAATAGTCCAGATATAAAAAGTAATCCTTTTTCTAAGTATGCAACTGGTTCATATTTGATAACAACTTCAAAAAAATCCATTATGAGTCCTATAAATAAAGCGTTAGCTATCGTTCCTATACCTACTTTTGTTTTAATCAGTAAAACACTAAAAACTAATATAATAACTCCAAGTATAATAGTAACTTCACCAAAAGTGAAAATTGAAACTCCTGCTATTCCCTGATGTAAAACGCCCCAGCTTGACATTCCAAGCCCTGCTTTCATTGTTAAAATCATTCCTAGAGACAATAAAACAAAGCCTAAAAATAAAATCTGTATTTTTAATAAATCTTTTCTTAATACATCATTCATTGATGTCACCTACTTCATGTGAATTAAAACTAATTTTATCACATAATTATTTAACCACAAGAAATATTTATTATATAATCTAAACTAAAGTAAATTATTGTCTTTTAATTGATTAAAATGATATTATATTAAAGAGGTGATTTGATGTTAAGAACAGTTATGAATGAAGCAAAGTCAAAAAATAACATCTTATACTTATTAATAGCATTCATTATTTTCTTTTCATTATATGTGTTCTTAGATTTTGAAGGGAATACTAACTATAGAATAATGAATGAAGAGTTTGGTATGGGAATTGTATCATTGCATATAATTATTAATGTATTGATAGCTATATTGTCGTCAACAATGGTAATTTTTAGTATAATTAATTTTAAATTAACTAAAGTTGAACCTAAAGGTAGTAACGCTATTCCATTTTTTACATTTATTTTCGGACTTTTAACTTTTGGTTGTACTGGTTGTGTTGTTGCATTTTTAAGCGCAGTTGGGATTGCATTTAGTCCAGTAATTTTACCAAATGGTAATCTATTGTGGAAACTAATTGCTTTACTACTTGTTGTAATAGGTTTCACTTGGATTATGTATTCAATTGAACATACTAAATGTAAAATTAAAAAAATTGGAGATGTTGTATAATGAAGAAAGATATTTGGACAATTAGCGATATAGATGATTTAACAGGTAAAGTATTTTTAGTCACTGGTGCAAATTCTGGAATTGGATATGAAGCTGCAAAAGTATTTGCTTCTAAAGGTGCTTTAGTAATTATGGGTTGTAGAAACCTTGAAAAAGCAAATAAAGCTAAACAAGACATAGTAAACGAGTTTCCTAATTCACTATTAGATATAATTCAACTTGATTTAGCTAGTTTTAAATCAATAAAACTATTCACAGATAAAGTATTAGAAAAATATAAAAAACTTGATGTATTATTAAATAATGCAGGGATAATGACTGTTCCTTATGGTAGTACTGAAGATGGTCTTGAACGTCAAACTGGAGTAAATCACTTCGGACATTACTATTTAACTATGAATTTGGTTGAATTAGTTAACAAAACAGAAGATTCTAGAATAGTTAATATTGCAAGTATTGCACATAAATATGGAAATATTAAGAAGAATACATTCCATTATGAAAAAGGTAAAAGATACAGCAAAATGAAAGCTTATGCTCAGTCAAAACTTGCAAATCTTTTATTCACTTATAAACTGAAGCAAAAGTTAGAAAAACAGAATTCAAAAATAACAGTGCTCGCAGCTCATCCTGGAGTTTCTAAAACTAATCTAGGTAGTCATATTAAAACGGGTTCTATTAAATGGATTCAAAGAACTTTAACTTTAGTTATTCAAAGTCAAGATCGTGGAGCACTTCCTGGAATTAGAGCTTGTACTGATAAGAATGTAATAAGTGGGCAATACTACGGTCCAAGCAGTTTGTTTGAATTTAAAGGAAATCCTGTTGTAGTTAAATCTACAAGAAGATCTCATAAACAGGAACTACAAGATATGTTATGGACTGAATCAGTTAGAATAACAAGACTTGATTTACATCTATAAAAAAGCTTGCAAAAGCTTTTTTTAATTGATTTTAAGAGTTATTAACAATATAATAATATAGAGGTGTTAAGATGAATACTTATAAACTTAGAATACTACAAACTTCTGATGTCCATGGCTATGTGTACCCAAGAAGTTACTCAACTAATGAATTTGAAAATACAGGCTTAGGACAGATTAGTACCCTTATATCTAATTTAAGAACTGAATCAACAATCTTAATAGATTCAGGTGACACAATTCAAGGCAGTCCTTTAACTTACTATCAAGCAAAAGAAAACAAAGGAACAGTAAATCCTATGGCTTTAGTTAGTAATTATTTGAAATATGATTTTGTTACTTTAGGAAACCATGAGTTTAATTATGGTATAGAATACTTAGAAAGTTATTTAAATAATATTGATGCAGAAATTTTAAATTCTAATTTAGTAAACACCAATACAAATGAACCAATTTATGGTAATCCATATAAGATTATAAATATAGAAAACGGTCCCAAAATAGCTATTATTGGTGTAACTACTCACTATATACCTAACTGGGAACAACAATCTCATATCGCAAATATCACTTTTAAAGATGCGTTTGAAACACTAAAAAAAGAAGTTAATAGTGTCAAGAATATTGAAAATCCTGATTTTATTATAGTAAACTATCACGGTGGTTTCGAAAGAGATTTTGATACTTTTGAATTATCAACTGAGGACACTGGTGAGAATCAGGGATCAAAAATGTTAAAAGAAATTGGCGATATTGATTTATTACTAACAGGTCACCAACATAGAACTTTATCTGGAGAATTATTTGGAACACATTATATTCAACCTTCGTTAAATGGTAAAGGTTTAGGATTCGCTGATATTGAATTTACTTTTATAAATGGAAAGTGGAATTATGAAATTACTAAACTAAAAATCCTTTCTACTACTGGTATAGAAGTTGATCATAAACTTTTAGATTTAATTAGTGATTACGAAAATGAAACACAAAAATTCTTAGATACACCTATTGGAAGAACTGAGAATGATTTAGTTATTCATAATCAGTTAGATGCTAGACTTAATAAACATCCTTTAGTAACTTTCATTAATCAAGTTCAAATCGAGTTTTCAGGCGCTGACATAAGTTCATCATCACTAGGTAACGGAGTATCAGGTTTTAGAAAAGATATATGTATCAGAGATGTTATTGGAACATACGTTTTTCCAAACACTTTAGTTGTTAAAGAAGTCCCTGGAAAAATATTAAAAATAGCACTTGAGAAAACTGCTGAATTTTTCGAGCTTGAAGAAGGACTTCCAATATTCAGTCCTAAATTTAATACTCCTAAACTTCAGTTATATGCATACGATATGTATGATAATATAGATTATACTATAGACTTAAGAAAACCAATTGGAAATAGAGTAAGTAAAATCATGTTTAAAGGAGAACCTTTAGATAACAATAAAAATTATAGTGTAGTAATGAACAACTACAGAGCAGCAGGTGGTGGAGACTACTTATTCTTTAAAGAATGCCACACTATTAAAGATATAAATTTAGATGTAATTGAGTTACTTATAAACTATATTTATGAAAAAAAAGATATAGTAGTAGACAACCAGAAAAATATATCAATTATTTATTAATATTAGAAAAGGAGCTAAGATGAATTCTAGCTCCTTTTTTTGTAGGTGTTTTATATTTACTTAACTATTTTGTTGTAACTGGGAATCTTTCAATTACTACTACCTTATATAAGTCATCTTCGATCTTATATATATCTACTTTATTCCCTAATTCTCCAACTTCATTAACATAGTCTACTAATTCAGTTTTTGATGTGAACATTTTTGTTTTCATTTTAGAATCAAATCTGTTTCTTCTACCTTCTGGATATTTTCTTTCTCCAGTAAAACATCCTTCTTCAGAATAAGGACCTACTCCGTCTCTTCTACCACCATTTATGTGGTTTCCAACACCTTTATCAGGTCGTGCTTGTCCTTTTCGATTACCTCTACCTCTATTTAATTCGTTCATTCTCATTTAATTACCTCTGCCACGTCTTCTCTCTCTCTTTAGCCTGAGTTCTTTGTCTCCTATAAGGCTTATTGACGTGAATCTCTTTCTTTTCTCTCTCTCTCACACCTACACTATTATTATAAAACTTTAAAATATTTTGTCAAATAAATTACTATATTCCACTTTCTCCGTAGTTTGACAAAACTCTAGCAGAAGGGTCGTCAACATCACAGTTTTCCCATTCTTTATTTGGCATCCAATAGCCTTTAATTAAATGAGAGTTATTTGCATAATACTTCTCAAATATTTCTCTATAGAGTAAAGACTCTTTAGTGAATGGTGTTGGATTACTATATTCTTTTATCTTTTCATTAAATTTGAGATCTGAATACTTATTTTCCGCATATTCTTTTAAATAGTCTACCATAGAATGTCCCACAGCATCACTAAATGCAGCTTTTTCTCTATAAAGAATATCATTTTGTAAATATGTACCTTCAAATGCTTTTCTTAAAAGAAATTTCCCGGTTCTATATTTATTCATCTTAAATAATGGATTAATTCTTAAGACATAGTTAGCAAAGTCTATG
>JAFLJX010000086.1 GCA_022712785.1 Mycoplasmatota bacterium
TAGTTGTTCTATTAATTTGATTCATAGGTGTCCTAACTTGACACAAAAGTATTTTAGTGATAGAATAATTATATACCGATGGATATAGGTCTAAATTATCCGCAATTGGCTCTATGAGCTTAAAAGCACACTTAACGGTGTGACTTTTTTTTAGGGAGGAATCATGATTGGGGATTTTATTTCAAAAGATCACCTCTTTTTAAGAGAGGATTTTCATATTTTAATAGGGTTGGAGTGAGTTTTTTTGAAATTGTATTTTGCATAATACTTTCTTGTTTCATTTGAGGTAGTAAGGGTAGTAGATTTATCATTCCTAAAAGATCGAACTTAGATATTGCTCATTTGAATTAACAACAACGAACTGTACCATAAGTAATTTAATATTGATAAAGTTTGAGCAAAAGACCAAAAGTTTTGGTCTTTTTTATAATGGATGCTTAATAAGGGTAACATAAGTGACCTTTTATCTTGATTTTTTGAGATGTTTCCTTTATAATATGTTTGAAGGATGTGTTTTATGAACGTCTATGTATTCTTAAAAAAGATGAGAAGACTTGTTAATCAAGGCAATAAAAGATTTGTAATGAAACGTGATGGAAGATACTACTATGATATTCTTCTTGAAGATTTTGGTATCACAGACAAAAAAGCATGGGAACACATAAAAAACTTAAATGAACACTTCCTTTGGAATGATGGTAAGCCAAATTATAATAATTCAGATGCTTTTGTGTTTAAAAAAACAATTAATGGTGTAATGGCATATATTAAAGTGAAGATTGAAGAAGGTAGAAATGGTGAAGAAGTAGTTTGTATATCATTTCAACGTGATTATAAGTGAATTTAGGAGGAGAAATATGAATAAACATTATTGTGAAACTTGTGAATCTGATCAAAATGTGACAGTAAAAGAATTAGAGAAAAAGTTTAGTATAAAAGGAAAAGAAGTCAAAATAAAAACAGAAGTAGTAATTTGCAATAGTTGTCAAGAGGAAGTATATGACGCGAAATTAGGTCAAAAACTTACAGAGAAGGCTATAGATGAATACAATATTCAATATGGAGTAAGCTCATGTAAAATCAAGGAGTTAAGAGAATATTATTCAATTTCATCAGCAACACTTGCTAAGATAATTGGTTGTGCTAAGAAAACTATTTTTGCATATGAAAAGAACCAATCAGTAGCAAATGATACGCATATGACAATATTGAAATTTGTTACAAATGATTTTGAGAATCTAAAGACATTAGCTGAAATAAATAAAATCAAGTTGACATCAAAAGAACAAGATAAAGTTTTTAATAAGAAAAAAGATATAGAAGATATAATCTTCCCTTATTCAAATCACTATAATGGCTATATTGATTTCAGTTTTGATAAGTTTATCAATGTGTTTTTAGCTATAGTTGGTAAAGGAATCGGAAAAACCAAATTAGCAAAAGGATTATTTGTACTTGATTTTAATTCATACAATGAAAAGGCGAGATCTGTATCGGGATTAACATATGCAAAAATGCCAAGAGGACCTATGCCAAATAACTTCAAAGAATTATTAGATTATTTGGTTGATAAAGGGATAATCAAAGTTGAAACTACATTTGAAGGGGATATTACAAATATTAATATTTATCCTTTAAAAGAAGCTGACATGTCCAAATTAGATGAATCAGAAATCGACTTGATTAATAGAGCAAAAAATTACATTAAAGATAAGACAGCTACAGAACTTATTGAATTATCTCATGAAGGATTGATCTGGAACTCTACAGACAATAATAAGTTCATTTCATACGATAAGGTTGAAGATTTAAGAATGAAAATTTAGGAAGGGTTTGATGCTATGTATAAAATAATGGCTTCAATTAGTGCATTTATTAGGATATTCATGTTGCCAAACCCATTTGGGGAGATGGAGTTTGGGTTCTTTATAAATATTATTGTAGGAGAACCATTATTTCATGCTCTTGCATTTGGAATAGTAGGAATAGTCTATTCGAGAGGAGATGCTCCTGCATTAGGATCTTTAATGTATTTGATCACATATTGGGGACTTGTTGTTGTTGTGCAAGGTATTGTAGCCTAATCAATAGAATGAGTTTAGGAAGTTGTGAAAATATGAATAAAATGATTGGGACATTAAGCAGTATTACAATATCAGGAATTGTTATGTATTGTATTAAACTTGTTGTAAGAAATTATATTAAGAATAATCCAGCAGAGGTTATTACTTTTGAATCAACAGTACTTAATCGAATATAGTAAAGTAAAGATTTATTCGGCGATTATTACTCTCTCAAAGAAGTGATTGGTAGTGGGGTTGATAATGATGAAACACGATAAGTGGTAAGGTTAAGATCATATGTCTCACATTTAGTTGTAAACATGATATGAAGGTCTTAACAAAGGGTTTTCAAGAAGCAAAGACATAGAATTGCATACTACTTTTAGTTGCAACTTCTCATCCAAAGTTACTTTATTAATTGTGGAGATTATTAAGTTAAAGTGATAAAATGAAAAGAGGCATAATGATATATAAAACATTATGTTTCTTATTTTATGAAATTAATTGAATGTAACATATGAGTATGCATAAGCAACATGTGAAGAGAATATATCTTATAGTTATTGGGTATGGTACTATGATTTTGACAGGGGGATACCTATGAAAGTAAAACTGCTGTGTGATAAAGAAAAACTAGAAGAATACAAAACGAAACTTGAGAATGGTATAACCATTTCTCAAGATGATTTTGAGTTGATTGTTATTGAACCTGATTTTCACAAAACTGAGATAATTGGTAAAACAAAAAAGGATGAATATGAAATCATAAAATGGAGTGAGATTCTATATGTTGAAAGTTATGGGCATGAGATTATCGCTACTACTGTTAGTGGTAAAAGAACAATCAAGGAAAAACTTTATGAGATTGAAGGAATATTTCAGGATAAAGGGTTTTTGAGAGTGAACAAATCATATGTGATAAACAAAGGGTATATTAAAACGATAAAACCAACATTTAATACAAAACTGGTATTAACTATGAAAGATGATTCAATTATTGAAGTGACAAGAAATTATTACTACTCATTTAAAAGTAGTATAGGACTATAGGAGGGGTGAACATGAAGAAAAGCACGATAGCATTATTGTTCTTTGTATTACTGTTTCTAACAGGATGCTCAGATGAATCCCTTAATCAATTAGAAGAAGAAATTAGAGAGTTCGATTATTATACTGAAGTGTTTACATTTAATACTGAACGGTTGAATATAAGATTGTTTAGTGCGTATAACGAGGGAGACTTAGAAGTTACCTATATTTACTATAGTGATGATATAACTTCTGACTATGAGATTTTAGTTTATTATGATTCAGAAATCATTTTTGAAGATTTTGTTGTGGTTGATTATGAGGATGATAATCAAGTTATTGGAACATTTAGACATTCTGATTTTTCAATTGATAAAGATATTGCACTTGCAGAGATAAGAGTGGTGTCACCGGGATTTATCTCTAGTGATAGTTACGTTGGGAATGCTGTTGCTCAGGAGTTTTATATTCTTAGTAGTATTGATGATATAGATGTTTTAGAAAGAGTGTATATAGATGCTTTCAATTATCAAGACTTAGAACTTGAAGTAGATGGTCTTGGAGCACTTGATCAATTAAGAAGCAGAACAGCCATAGTAATTATTATATCTGCAGTTGTATTATACTTTCTTTGCCTTTATTCATATAAGTCTTATTACTCGAATCAGCTTCAAAAACAACTGATAAACCCAGATAAAAAGCGTTTCTTACCTGACATTACTAAGTTTAAATATGTTTCATTTATAACATTTATTTTTCTCACAATCGTGGTAATAGTTATATCTTTATACATTATAGGTAATAGTAAATTAAAATATGAGTACTATGATCAGTATCAATTGAATTACGAAGCTGTAGAATCAGAAATAGTTAACCTAAGATATGGATCTAATACACCGACAACGATGGCAGAACTTGAAGATAACTCCAATCAAATGGCATTTGTCGAAAAAGTAGCTTCTCACAAGATAATTGGTTATGTAGAAATAGTAACTGGAGAGAACTATCCTGTTAAAACCATAATCCCTGAGAGTGGCTATGGAGGATATGAATATCAGCTAATATATCGTCATCTAATGGGAGATTCACTTACTATCGTTGTGTATGAACGCTATTATGGTGAGCAGAATATAATCTTTGAGCGCGTATTTGATTATGATGGAAGGTGGGATTAAGATGAATGTTAAGAAGTTTATATTACCGAGTACATTATTAATTCTTCTTATCAGCGCACTCATCTATACGAATATTAACTATTTATATATGCCTTATCAATATAGTAAAAGTGAAGTTGTACCTCTAGATTGGACTGAATTCGAAGGACCACTATTACTCGAGATATGTCATGATGGTTTCGATGGTGAATGCGTATATTCAAGGGACAAAGAAGATATTGAGTTTATTATAGATTCGCTTAGAGAGTTAGAGTATGTAACAAAATCTAGAGGGGAATTTAGAGAACTTGAGTATAGTACTGAAGATTTAACTGACGTTGGCATGGGATACTATTTTGATAACCAATATAACGTAATCATTAGACAATTAGAAACAACAAAAGATGGATACGATTTAGGGTATTGGGTTTATTCCTTTGACTTTTATACATTCTCTGATTATGTCAATGGACCCGGAGGTAGTTACTACTATTATGAACTACCCGATGAAGTCCGTGAGTTTGTGTACAAGGCAGGAAATGATTTTACACCACATGATGAACTATTTGGAGAATAAGGCCTAGTTGATAGGCTTTTTTTTCGAGCATTATGTAACAAAGTTTTTTAATTAAGTGTGTATACATATATCTTACGTGGTATTATTATGAATAAGGATGTGGTAAATGTGGACCTTCAAAAGTTTTTTAAAGAGGAAATAAAGAATACAAATAAAATTGAAAAAGGTTTTTCCTTAGATGAAAAGTATATTGTGAATAATAAATATATAGTTAGAGTTATTCCATTAGAACGATATGAGCAATTTAAAGAAGTGTTTCGAGTTCAAAAAGATTTTGAAAAAATTGCTCTTTGTCAAAAGGTAATCAATCTTACAAAGGACATTAACTTTGGGTATTATATAACGGAATATATAGAAGGAAAGAATGGACTTGAAGTAATTGAAAGTTATCCTACAGAAAGACAATATGAACTCGGTAAGGTTGCAGCTAAAGAAATTGTCAAGTTTCATAAAGCATATCCTCTTCCTGATTTTGATATGAAGCAACATTTAGATAATTACTTAAATACAAAAATTAAAGTTGCTTTAGAATGTAATGTAAAAGAATTACTACCTGAAATAGATGATATTATTGAGTTAGTCAAAAACAATATACATCATCTCTATTCATTGCAGGGTGTTCAAACACATGCAGATTATCACTTATTCAATATGATTTTTGATGATGGCGAATATATGGGTGTTATTGATTTTGAAAGAGTACGTCCTGGATCAATACTTACAGATTTTAGAAATAACACACCACATATCAGTAAGATTAGTCCCTGTTTTGCATCGGGATATATAGATGGGTATTTAGAAGAAGTACATATAAGTGATTTTTTCTTAATGTATAATGTCTATGATTTACTACTGGCTATCGCAGCAATACCATGGGTACAAAAATTCGACTCAGAGAATGTAAATAATAGTATAAAAATGATTATGACGATTTATGAGCAAAAAGACAATCTATCAAGTAGTCCAACATGGTATGTGGGAAAATATTAAGTCTAGAAAAAGGGAGTGGAAATATGCTGAGATTTGAATTGCCAACATTAAAAAGAAAAGAACAAGCAATAGATTATATACATGAATTTCACAAGCATAAATCAAATGTAAATGGTACAGGTGGTTTAGATATCAATGATTACGAAAACTGGCTGAAGCGAACTATTGATGCTCATAAGGGTGCAAATATTCGTAAAGATAGAGTTCCTGCAAGCACATACTTTGTATTTGATGAAGATGATAAGCTTATTGGGATGTGTAATATTAGACATATACTAAGTGAATATCTAATCACATCTGGAAGTGGACATATAGGGTATTCAGTACGACCTAATGAAAGAAGAAAAGGATATGCTACATCAATTCTTCAGGAATCACTTAATATCTTAAGAAATGATTTTGGTGTTGCCGAAGCATTAGTAGGTTGTTATAAAGACAATGTAGGATCTAAAAAAACGATTATTGCAAATGGTGGTATTCTTCAACGAGAAATATTGGAAGAAAATGGGGAAACCACAATAGCATATACAATTCAGTTAAACAGATAGGGGGAGTAACGTGGGAAAGATACCGATTTTAGAAACAAAAGGCTTGGATGAAAAAGGGATTATTAGTCCAAACATTATTTTAAATGATTATGATAAGTTACCAGAAGACATTGATACAGCAGTTATGTTATTTGATGGGTATCCAGATGAAGAGTTATTAAAAGATTCTAAACCTCTATTCAGATTCGTTGGAGCTTCTTATAGACTTCAACAATACATATATAAAAATTCTATCGTTCTAGCTTATGCTCCATTAGGAAGTGCAGCAGCTGGTGGACTTTTAGAAGAACTAATAGCACTTGGAATTAAAAAGACTATTGCATGTGGTAGTAGTGGACTAATAGGAGACTTTGATCCAAAGAATGTATTACTAGTGTCTAAAGCGATTAGAGATGAAGGATTATCATATCATTATATGGAACCTTCTCTCTTTGTAGAAACTGATAAAGAGTTAAATGAATTAGTTGAGAATGAACTTCAAAAGAAAAACATCGTATTTGAAGAGGGTATTACATGGACAACAGATGCATTTTACAGGGAAACTAAGTCTCGTATAGAAATAAGAAAACAAGAAGGAGCTGTTGCTGTTGAAATGGAATGTGCAGGAATGGCTGCTGTTTCTAAGTTTAGAAACACACAATTCTCACAAATATTGTATTTCTCAGATATAGTAAATCAAGATGCTTGGAGTGGCTTCTTAGTTGAAAGAAGAAGTATTAAAGATGTAGTAAATAAAATTGCAGTTGATATAGCTATGAAAATAAATGGTAAATAGAATGGTCTCTAACATTGAAGAATATTTAAAGAATCCATGTAGATACAGTGCACTACCCTTTTACAAAGAAGTTAGGCAGAATAATGATTTATTAGTAATTCATAATGATGATTTAAACCAAAAGGTATATAACTTTAAAGTTATTACTTGAAAATGAAAAATTTGATTGATAAATATGGAAAAGAGAGATATTTATAACTCTACAAATCAAGTACCACAAACTACGATTTATTGTTTAACAAGATGAGATTCACTTGTTAGTGGATCTTTCTTATTTCTTTGAGAGATTATTAATCGATTCTAGGATGACTTTTTATGCACTAATTTGCTTGATTTATGTATAATTGGTGACATACTAAACATGGTACATATGTGTATTTTTATTATTAAAATGACAAAAATAGTTTATCGATTTGTCTAAAATCGCTATTACTTCATACACATTAAACATCTTTGATAAGCGATTTAGTAATCGAAAAGCATTGTCAAGTTGTCTTTACATATTTGTTGACAGGAATACATTTCAATGATATTATTATAGTGTGATTGTGCCCTGAAGACATCCTACGCGGACCAGGGACTTTTTTTTTATACTTTTTTCAGGGAGGGTTAGCATATGAGTTCTCAAAGAAAAATATTCATGAGAATTGTTTGGTTGTGAACTAGTCCCTGTCAAGTAGACACTATAAAAAAAGAAAGGAGTGATATTTTGAAGATGATTCACATTTAGTACTCCTCATGATTTCTCGTTTTTTTATGGGTTTTTCTTATATGAACTTTCCTTCAAGAGATTTACCTAAATAGTCTTATCCTATCCTTATAGGGTTACTGATATAATCTCGGTTGTGGTTCTTTAACGAGGATGCTATAATAAATTATATAAGTAAGTGAATTTAGGGGTGGTTGAATTGAAAAAAGTAGGATTGCTTTTAATGATAACCGTGATATTTTTACTTTTTGGATGTAATGGTGTTAGTAATGAAAATAAAATAAATGAAGAATTATGGAATTCAATTATCGATACTGAGTTTGTTGCTGTTAACTATATGGGAGAATCAATATATTTCTATGAAAGGGATTCAGTAAAGTATTGTGATTTTTGGATGTCAGGTAGTGGAGTTCCAGTAATATTCTTTCATACTTCTGATATTGAGTTCGATGAAGAAGGAAATATCATTTTGGAAACACCTACTCAGTTTTTAGGTCCTGTTGATTTTAATAATGATCTGATACTTGAGACAGTCACTGTTGAGTACACTGATGAAATAATTTCATTGAATGGGATTCAATATGAAGACTTTGACTTTAATAGCCGTGAACAAGCACTTGAATGGATTGGACAGCAATAAGATTAAAATTAGATTCTTTGTGTCAAATGATTGAGGAAAACAGACGAGGTTAATCATATGAAACTTAATTTAATAACTGAAAAAGGGAATATTAACTATTTTGGATTAATTAAATCAACATTATTAATCTCGTTTTTATATGGACTTTTTTTTGAAGGAATTAGTTTTATTGATAAGGCTATAGGTGAAAGTATAATTATTAACGGAATAGTATTTGGTTTATTGACTATTCAATTAATAATCTATATTATTGCGCAGTGTATATTAATCAGAAGAATTTTAAGAAGTATTGTTTTAGTAAATATTTATTTTTCGTTTACTATAGCTATTAATAAAGTATATCATGTTATGAATACATGTATTTTATATACTAAAAAAATGCATCTAAGATTTATGGTAGTTCGTTGTTGAAATTCGATAGATTTATTATATTATTATAATCTATTTATCGAAGGGAGAAATAATGAAAAAAATTATTAAAAGATTAGTCTATGAATATGACTATGCTTTAAGCATGAAGAAAAGATACAAATACTCTTATAGAAGAAGTGATGCAATAATAAATTATTTATTAGTTTTTATTGTGATGATTGGAATTTTTACAGGAATTGGGTTTTTAATAAATATTTATATGAATCTAGATTATGTTGTATATTCTTTGAATACAGCTTTTTTAGGTTCTTTTGTTTTAGTTAAAATTTATCTAGAGAAAAAGTTTATGAGAAATAAAGGAATAAATTACAAGGTATTAGCAAGTATTAGTGTTGAGGTTCTATTTTGGATAGCTGTTGTTACTATGGTTTCTGCAATTCAACTATTGTTTAGTTTTTATATGATTAGTAGTAATATTGTTGGTTTAATGCTGTTACTCATTTCTACAATATCAATTACATGTTTACTTTTAATTGCAAGATATTCTGAAAATACTAATAACACTATTATTGTAAGGATATTTTTTGTATCAGTGATATTGAATATGTTTTCAATGGCCATATATAGCTTGTCACTTATTAGCAATCCAGTTTTTGCATTTTCACTTATGTATGTTTTTGTTTTAGGTGTAATGTTTATTAAACTAATGTTAATACCTAAACAATCATTATTAGGTTTTACTAAGCTAAGAATTTGGATGTTATTTGGAATAATAATATCAATTCTATATGTAAATAGAATAACTAATATTACAAACTTTAAATTTTGGGATAAGGAGTATAATTTAGTAGTAACTAAACCTAATATTTTGAGTGAAACTCCAAGGGTCAATGACCTTAGACTTTTCAAAAGTTCACTTGTTACTGAAGATTATATTATTCATGAGGTTAATGGAGAAATACTTATTTATGATAAAACAACGAATTTAATTAAAAGAAGCAATGAAAATTATAATAGAATACTTCGAATATACGAGATGAATAATGAGATATATTTTGTATCAAAAGGAGAATCAATCCATGAATCAAATCACTGGATTTACACATATAACTTATACCATATTGATGACAATTTAAATATCAGATTAAATTCTGTTGTTACTGGTTATAACATACATGATTATTATATATTTAAGATTGACGGTAAAGCAGCATTTATTAGTTATATTGATAATGAGTTAGGTTCATTATTTATAGAAACAGAATTAGGTAGTAATGAATATTTTATTGATGAAACTTTTGAGAATGGTGATGTAGTTTATGAAGACACCAGACAAATCATTATTTTAAAAGATGGTAAGTATGAGTATATTACAAGTTATAGTAATTATATTATTGATTTTATTGACAGAACCAAGGAAACTCGTTATTCAAATGGATATGTAATTAATAGAAACCTACAAATATATTCAATTAGTGAATACTTAAAAGATGATGGGGACTTTTTGCAGGTTTATTGGCCTGAACCTGTACATTATGGATTTAATCTCTTTTATTATTATGAAGGGGTATTTACACTGGCTGTTGATTCTATATCTGTTTTTAGGAGTGACTTAATAATAAACTATACTGGTTCTGATTTAGAATTAACATCAGCGTTATACAGTCATAACCATAATATTTTCCCTTATGAAGATAAACTATACTTTACTGGTTATGAGGGTGAATATAAGGTAATTGATCTTGATAATGTTGGTGAGTATTTAATGTATAAGATCGCTAATGATAATGAAAAATGGCGTGAACAAGATTATATCGGGAATGAGTACTATGTAAATTCATATAATAAAAATCTAGTATATGTTCAAATGACTTTTATAGTTTGTTTAATAGGTGTGTTAGATTTAGAAATTTATAAGAAATCTACTCCCCTCTAATAGTTTTTTCGTGGATAGAAAGTTAGGTTGGGACAATAACCTAGCTTTTTTGAACAAGTAGATTTCATTCATTTTTCTCAGGTTGAAGTCAATTCAGACACTTATAAAGAAATCACGAAAGGGATGATTCTATTTGAAGGAAAAAGATCATGAAGAATCATTAGGTTAATCTATCATATAGAAGTAATAAAAAATATTTGGATTTAGAAATAGATTAGTTCACGACTATACTAATATCATTATTGAGATTGTCTATGATACTATTATTGAAGAGTTGCCAACTTTACTGAATGAACTTCATAAGGTATTATATTTATAATAAGTTGCAGCTAAATACTATACAAACTTTTTAAAGATAGTATCTATTTATAAATAATTTGTTATAATTCAATAGGGCAGGTGATAGTATGGATAGTGAAATTGAGTCATTAATTGGAATGGTTATAATTGAAAAAAGATTAATTGATGAAAGAAATATAGATAACGATGTACGTTATACCTATGAAATAAAAACCAAACACGGTAAATACTGTATGAAATTGCACCACAATAGTTTTACGACTAAAGAGAGAGTAAATAAGACAGCTAAATTAGTTATAAAATATAATGAGTTAGGATTCTATTCTCCCAAATACATTAAATTACCAAACGGATCATACTCTGTAAATATAATTGAAGATAATCTATTGTTTGTATTATGGGTAGAAGAATTTTCAAAATATGAAACTACAAATGATAAAGAGATTGTATTATCTCATGATTTCCAACTTCAAATTGCTGATTATATAGGCATTGTTTCTAATGGGTTAAAAAATTATGAATTCGATTTTAAATCACCTTATGTTATGTACTTACCATTTGATAACACAACTAGGACTGATGAGTATGAAGAATATTTAGAAAAAGTATATAGTCAATTGTCTGGGAATCAATTAGTTAATCAGGATAACTTAGAGTATGTTAGAGAGTTCTTCTACACAAAAAGAGCAGAAATTAAAAATAAGTATGATAAATTACCAAGTGCAGCTTTTCAAGATGATTTACAAATCGAGAATTTATTAATTTTTAAAAAAAAGTTTAAAGGAGTTCTTGATTTTAATTTGTCAGGTACAGAAAAAGTACTTACTTACTTTATTAATGAAACTGCTCATCAAGAAAGTGAAGCAATTGGAATAAATTGGATATCAAATGATTATGTAGAACTCCACTTAAGTTTATTTAAAGAAAAGTTACAACGTTTCAAAATGCATTATTCGTTAAATAAACTTGAATTAGGTATTATTGAGGACTTATACAAGGTAATTGTTCCCTATAAATACTTCCCATTAACAGAAATTTTAGGTTATACTAGATTACATGATTTTGACGAAGTAAACTATAGATTACAGTGGATGATAAATATTATAGAAAAAGAGTTAAACTTGAATTGATATGAAAATCAAAAATAATTTCAAATAAAGCAAAAAAAACAATATTAAGTTGCAACTAATGATAGTTGGAAGGTGATGAAATTATGTATATAAAAGACGGGAAAATAATAATTAGAAGTGCCGAGTTAAGCGATACTACCACCTTATCAAAATGGTGGGCTGATGGTAAAATTATGGCACATGCAGGATTTCCAAAGGGATTAAAAACTGATGAATTAAAACTAGTTAATAGAATAAAACTTCAAAATGAGCAATCTTTCCCAAAAAATCAACTTATGATTATTGAGTTAATTAATAAATATTCAATTGGTGAAATGAATTATCGTGAACAATCAATGGGTGTATTTGAAATAGGGATTAAGATTTGTGATTTTAAAGAGCAAAGTAAAGGGTATGGAGCAATAGCAATTAAATTAATGATTAAATATCTAAAAAATGAATTAAAAGCAAATAAGATTGTTCTTGATACAAATCTAAATAATGTAGGAACTCAAAGGTTTTACAAAAGACTTGGATTCAAACAAACTAATACAAAAAAGGATTGTTGGACAGATCAAATGGGCAACCTTCAAGGTGCAGTATTTTTTGAAATGATATTATGGTAATAAACTCATAATAAGTTATACTGTATAATAAATTATAGGGGATGAGTACTATGGATGTTTTTTTAATAGTAGTAACAGCAATTGCTTTACTTATAACTTTATTCTTTATGATATTTATCGATGCCAAATTAATATTTTGGTATTTGGTTGATAAAAAAGGAATAAGAAAAAGATTGATAAAGAAATATGAAAAAAACAATCAAGAGATTTATCTCTTAGGCAGTTTACATCACATGCATAACGGGCTACCTAACTTTGGCTACCAACATTTAAAAGCAGTTTTAATGAATCTTAACCCTGATGTTTTGCTTATTGAGAGCAGACAAGAAGAAATAGAAACTGGAAATGTTGCTGACGGGCCATTAGAAATGTTTTATCTTCATATGGCTGCAAAAGATAAAGGTATACCAGTAAAAGGTGTAGATTGGTTTTCTTATACAGAAACAAAACCTGGTGGAACGAATAAAACAAGAGATAATCAAATTTCTAAGAATATACTTAGATATAGTAAAGGCTATAAAAAAGTATTAATAGTTGTTGGGGCGACACATATGCTAATTGAATCAAAGAGATTTAAAAAACTTGGATATAAAAGTTCGAAAATTGAACAAACTCAGTTAAATTCTATTTTCAAAACAAACGAGACTACTCACGTCTTTCCTGAGACAACGATTAAGTTTTTAGATATACGAATATCAAGAGAAAATGAAATTTTAAAAATAAAAGATTTAGATAATAAATGGCGCATTGCAACTACAAGAGTTATAGAAGATTTGGAAAGATTTAAATCTAGACTTTAAGATATCTGATATTGTATGAAACATATAATAAGTTGCAACTAAAAGAGATACAACAAGTGAAGTACACCAAAAACTTTGACTAGAACTATAATTAATTTAAATATTAGGAATGATTTCTGTATTCAAAAAGGAGTCATTCCTTTATTTTATTTTAAATATCCAACTCACGGAATTAATTCGTCCAACTCACGAAAAAATATTAACTGTATTCAGAATCAATGGTAATATATAAGTGGGTGATATAAATGAATAAACATTATAGAAAAATTATGGATGATGTATTAAATGAAAAATTGGAAGCACTTGTTGCTGTTTTGATTACTGGACCTAAATGGTGTGGTAAAACTACTACTGCAGAGTAACTTGCAAAGAGTGTCCTATATATGCAACAACTAGATGAAAAATAAAATAACTTTCAATTAGCAGAAGTTCAGCCATCTTTTATGGCTGTAATAACAGGAACAAAGTATGCTTATAAAAGAGAAGATGGAGTTTTAGTAATACCAATTGGATGTTTAAGACCATAAAAAATAAAAAGTGAGAGGAGACTTAATATGCATATACAATCTACAAAAAAGCTTCTTATTCTAATGCATGATATCTCTTGTTTTTGTGTTTTAATATATGGCATCAAGAATAATGATAAAAGCATACTTTGATGATTTTGATAAAGTAACTTTCGGGAAAATAAAAACAGGAAAATGATTCATATACTAGAAAAGCATGAAAGAGAGCAGTTACTTAGTAAACTTGGTGATGATTTATACACAAACAGCAATTAATTGTATAAATAACATAATAAGTTACAACATTCTACCAATTCATGAGCCATATACAAATGACCTAGAAGAATAAGAAATATGGCTTTTCAGGTATTGTTTATTATAATAGTGATTTTTCTCTATGTACTACAAGATATTAAAATATTTAATATTGAAAGGAGTAGGTTTTTAAATGGAAAAACAAATTAGAAATGCAGCTGCTACTAGTATCATATTTGCAATTATACTATTTGTCCTATTTTTGCTATATTCATTTAGTATTATCCCACAGGTAATTTATGGAATTATATTAACAGTGATAATCTTTATTCAAGTTGGTACATTTGCACTAATATTGATATATTTAAGAAAAATTGGTGATAAAGAAGATAATAGATAAGACTATCAATAAAATATATATATTTAAGTTTATATCTTTTCATCCCATGTTCGATAGACTGAGACATACCATAAGTAATTAAAACTAATGATATAAACGTTATAGCAAAAATCTATTTAACTTTTTTTGTTTTAGCTCTATAATGTTTAATCTTTTTCAATATGGTATAATTGAAATAAGGAACAAAAGTAGGGTGTTAAATAGACAGCTTACATAAGCTGTTTTAATTTACTATTGAATATGGGGTGATTTGATGATTAAGATTTCAAACATGTATAAGAGTTATTCAAGTAAATATACAGGTAAACAAGAAGTGTTTAAAGATTTTTCTATTGATTTTCCATCAAAGGGATTTGTAAGTATATTAGGAAAAAGTGGTTGTG
>JAFLJX010000245.1 GCA_022712785.1 Mycoplasmatota bacterium
CATCTATGAATGCTTGTTCATAAGCTGCTTGACTAGTAAGACCGTCTGGATCTACTCCAGCTGCGTCAAGAAGATCTGCATTATATGCCATTCCCCAACCTTCAACTGCTACAGGGAAACCATAAACTTTACCGTCAACAACAAATTCTAAATCTGTGTTAGTAGTCCAGTCTTCTCCAGTTACTTCTAATATATGATCTTTATAAAGATCATATCCACCCATACCTTCAATTACGAAGATGTCAGGTTGTTCATCTGCTTGAAACTCTGCTAAGATTTGAGTACCATAGGCACATGTATCTCCACCACAAGTTTTGATTGTAACTTCGACATCATTCGCTAATCCCCAAGCGTCTGCATAATCTCTTAAAACTGAGTCAATTTCAACTTTGTTTTGAAAGATTACTAATGTTTTTTCCTCTGCTACAGGATCATCATCCTTACATGCACTAAAAGTAAATACAAGTGCAACTGCTACAACTGCTAATAATAATTTTTTCAATTTGAATTCCTCCTATTTTTTTTATTTTAATTTAATTTCTTTTAAAAATTAAAATTGAAAACTATTGTTGTAAATTTATTTTGTAATTACCATCAATTAAAACATTTCTTTTATTAATCATAATTAATACTTCTTTAGTTGATTCTATTTCTAAAGATGTACCAACCTTAAATTTAATTTCACTACCTCTATAAATAATACTTATTTCATAACCTTTTATCTCTTTAGTCACTATAGGATTTATACTTAAATAATTTTTATGTATTCTAAGACCTAAAACTCCATAAACAATTCCTAAATATGACCCACCTAAGTTTGCGACATGAAGACCGTGTTGAGTGTTCTTATGGATATTAAGTAAATCTGTTTCTAAGACTTCTTTAAAATATTTACAACCAAACTCTAGACTACCAAGTCTAAATGCAGCGATACTGTAAATACACTTTGATAAGCTTGAATCATGTGTCGTAATTGGCTCATAATAATTAAATGAATCTTTATATATACTTTCATCTTCAAAATCTAGTAATACCATTGACAGCAATGTATCTGCTTGTTTTAGTACTTGATGTTTATACAGATACAATGGATGGTAATTTAGTAACAAGGGAAACTTCTCTACTGGAATACTTTTTAGATCTAGTTTCTTCTTTTCTAGGAATGAAGAATCTTGTGCATATATATTTAATTCTTTGTTAAATGGTAAATTTATCTTGTTTGATACGTCTAGTAGTTTTTCAATTTCTTCAGGTGTCACTTCTATTTTTTCATTTACTTTATCTAAATTATTTTTATACTCATTGTAAAAATCATAGGTATTTTTAAAATGATATTTAAGCATTTGGTTTGTATAATAATTGTCATCAACCACAGTTGTATATTCGTCAGGTCCAGTTACACCGTTTAGGTGATATACACCATTTTTATAATCTAAAGCCTCAATTAAAAATCTTGCTGTTTCTAACAACATTTCAAATCCATAATCAATCATAAATTCTAAATCATTTGTTGTTTCGTAATATTTAATTATTGCATATGATACATCACTATTTATATGGAACTGTGCACTTCCTGCTGGATAATACGGGGATGTTTCATCACCATTTATTGTTCTCCAAGGGATTTTTGCTCCTTTTGAATAACCAAGATTCAACGCTTCATTTCTTGCATTATCTAAAGTATTGTACCTATACATTAATAAATTTTTTGCTTTTACTGGATTTGTTAATGCGAAAAATGGTACTAAGTATATCTCTGTATCCCAAAAATAATGTCCTTCATATCCTTCTCCACTTAATCCTTTTGCGGCTATGTTATGTAAACTAGATTCACCACCACTACTGTTTATTTGATATAAATTGTAGTTAAGAATTGACTCTATGAATTCATCACTTTCTACTTTGATATATGCTATATTCCAAAAATCAATGAAATATGATTTTTGAAAATCCAATAAATCATTAAATGTTAATTTGCTTACTTCTTCGTTGACTTTATCATTTTTAGAAATATAATTTTTATCATACATGGAAGATGTATGAATAATATATTTATCAATATTTATAGAATTACCTTCTTTGATATCAAATACTTTTTTACCAACAATCTTATTGTTATAACCTTCATATTCAAGTGTTTCACTATGATAAATACTTGAAGTCATTAGGAGATTACTATTTACCGTTCTAGAGTTAATTCTAGACTTTTTAGTTAATACTTCAGTAATTTCTAAATGCCTAGTATCTCTATTATATATTCTAGGATCTAATCCTTTAGATTCTTTTTTTATGGATTCTTGAAGATATGATTTTACTAAAACTTCTCCATCATAATTAACTGACTCAAAACTCATCTCAATTGCGATTAATTCTTTATATTTAGAACTTACTATTTTTCTCTCTTTAATAATAAATTCGTAATTATCAACCGTTTTATAATGTATGCGTCTTATAGTCATGCCTAAGCTTAAATCATATTCTCTTTTTAATGATAATACTTCACAACTACTAATGTTTATTGCATTGTTGTTTACTATGAATTCCATAAGCTGTCCATCAATTAAATTAACAAACTTTTGTCCTCTTTGAGGGAAACCAGTAAAGTTTTCTTCATAGAAATAATCATAATAATCATAAAACCCGTTTAAGTAAGTTTGGTTATATTCAAAGTCTGTTCCATACCCTTCAGTAAATGTTCCTCTTATACCAAGGTATCCGTTAGCAACACTGAATATTGTTTCATCAACTAGTAATTCTGCTTTTTTGGTTCTATTATCTCTAATCAGTTTTTTCATATTTATCCTTTATTAACGTTTCTAAGAAACTAAATTTAATACTTTCAATACTATCGTAAATAAAATCTGCTTCTGTTAATACATCTTTTTTACCAATGCCAATAGCTATCATATGAGCGCTTTTTATCGCTTTTACACCTGATATTGCATCTTCAATTCCAATACATTCACCAGGGTTAAGTAGGAAGTGATTCATCGCTGTTAAAAATATATCTGGATCAGGTTTACTGTTTAACAGTCCAGGGTCTACTACAAAGTCAAAATAATCAACTATCCCCAAACTCTTTAGTAATGCCGGTCCATTTTTAGATGCACTTCCAAGTGCTATTAATATGTTTTTACTTTTAAGAAACTGAAACATTTCTTTAACTCCACTAAATAAATTAGTTTCGTCAAATTTACTTATCAATTCTTTATACTTTTCATTTTTAATGTAGGCTAATCCTTCTTTTTGTGAATCACTAATTTTTATATTATATGCGTCTAAAATTTTATTCAATGAATCCATTCTAGATACTCCTTTTGTGAATTCTTCAACATAATCTTCTACATCAATATTAAACCTATCTTTTATTACTTCTTTCCAGGCTGTAAAGTGCTCATTACTTGTAGATGCCAATACCCCATCAAGGTCAAATATAAATAACTTAATCATATTTATTTAATCGCTCCTGAAGTCATACCTTTAATAATATGTTTTTGAGCAAATAAGAATAGGATTACCACAGGTGCTGCTGCCATTAATACAGACGTTAGGATTAAAGACCATTCTTTTTCATAATTACCAGCTAAAAATGCAACTGATAATGGTAACGTTTGAATATCTCCACCAGTTCCAAGTACTAATAGTGGTAATAAATAATCATTCCAAATCCACATTCCGTTTAATACTAATAAAGTAACGAATATTGGTTTTAGAATTGGTAATATTATTTTAAAGAATACTTGAGGTTTTGAACAACCGTCAATTATCGCAGCTTCTTCAATGTCCATTGGAATTGATTTAATAAAACCATGAAACAAGAAGACACTTAGTGGTGCTCCAAATCCAATGTATGCGAGAATTATACCGTGATATGTATCCTTAAATGGTATTCCTGTTATATCTTTAAGTGTTTTCATTAATCTAACAAGAGGTAACATAACAACTTGGAAAGGTAAAACCATTCCACTTAGGAATATCATAAAGATAACAAATGAATAAGTCTTTTTTGTTCTAACTAGAACCCACGCAGCCATCGCACTAAATACTCCTATAGCGATAAGACTAATAGTTGTGATAATAATTGAGTTAAGGAAAGAACTTAAATAATTAATATTATCTCTTCCAAAGACTTCAGCAATATTTAAGAATAATTGTAGTGGCTTATCAGGCAAAGATAACGGAAAATCTTTAACTTCAACGGCATTTTTACTTGCGTTTATCAGAACTACAAAGAATGGAGTTGCAAATAATAGTAATAATGCTGCTCCTAGAACTTCAAGGATTATAAGTTTAAAGTTTCTAGTTTTCATTATAACTCCACCTCTCTTTTCTTATTATAATAAACTTGAATTAAGGCTATAGCTAACAAGATTATAAAAAATAGTATAGCTTTCGCTTGTCCAATTCCCAAACTATTATATGTAAAGGCTTCATCATAAATATTAATTGAAATCAAATCGAGTGATTTTACAACTGCAAAGGACCTATTATAAATACTTCCTATTACCTCTGGCAGTAGTGTAGCCGGACCTCCTTGAGTTAAACTAACTACAGTATCAAACTGTTTAAATGCAGTAACTAAAGTTAAGAACATTGCTACAGTAAATGCTTGAGCTACAAGAGGCATAGTGATGTTTTTCAATCTTTGCCATGCATTCGCTCCGTCAATTTGACTTGCTTCAATTAAATCTTGAGGTATGTTTTGAATAGCTGCAATATAGATCATCATGATATACCCTGCATACTGCCAAGTTACAACAACTAGTAATGCTATAAATGCAGATTGTCCATCTATTAATAAACTAGGTGCGAACATTCCACCAAAACTAAACAAAACTTTATCAAATATAAATTTCCAAATATAACCTAAAACTAATCCACCTATTAAGTTAGGCATAAAGAAACCAGCCCTATAGAAATTTTTACCTTTTAAATTCTGTGTAACAAGACTTGCTAAACTAAATGCTACAACATTTATTAAAATAATATTAAATATTGCATAAATAGCTGTTCTATAAAATGAATATCCAAATTTATAATCTTTAAAAATTGAAATGTAATTATCGAATCTTACAAATTTTTCACTACCAGTATTTAAACCAGTCCAGTCTGTAAGTGAAAAATAGAATCCTTGAAGAAATGGTAATGCAACGAAAAGTAAAAATGCTCCAAATGATGGGAATAGGAAATAAACAAATACCCTATTATTTTGTGCTGAATAAGATTCTCCAAGCCATTTATCATGGATGAATCTACCAACTGGAGTTCTTTCTTTGTTTTTGTCAAAAACCAATATATCTTTTTTAATAATCTTTTCAAATATTCTTATAATTAAAATAAATGGTAAGATTAATATAATAATAAAAGATATTAGGAAGTACAATAGCTTATTACCAAAATTCCTCATGTAGCACCTCTTCTATTTATTTTTTGTTATATAGTTTCTTAAAAATGTTTTATCTAAATGCTTTTGTGTAGGTTCAATAAAATATTTATTAATTGATACATCGTTACTATTTTCTTCTACACTTTCAATTGCTTCTAAATATTTTTTAGCTGTTGCTTCCCATGTATACTTCTCTTTTACTCTTTTCATTCCTTGAGATTTATAAAACTCATAATTGTTTAATGCTTTTAAAAGTCCCTTTGAAATATTTACTGCATCAAATGCATCAACTAATACTCCAAATTCAACTCCATCTTCATATAATACTTCACTTGGTCCACCATATTTAGTAACAACTGCAGGCAAGCCTGTACTCATTGCTTCTATTGGAGCAAGACCAAAAGGCTCATAAAGTGCAGTTAATGCAAATACACTTTTTCTTTTTGTCATGTATCTATAAGTGTCAGCTAATTCTGTTTGACTATTGATACTCATAAATGATACTTTTCCCTTTAAATCAAATTTATTAATTACTTCGAATATTTTATCTAGTATTTCTAACTCATCAGGTGCAGCATTTTGATAAGTTTTAAATGCATCTTTTATTCCTCTAACTGAAATAAGTAAATTAGCTTTATCATTTAGTTCTCTATTAATCGCAAAAGCTTTAATTAATCCTAAATGATTCTTTTTAGGATCAAGTCTACTAGCAGATATTATAAATGGCAAATGTCTTCTATCACTATTTATATCTCTAGTAATTATATCTTCAATAACTTTATCAAAACCTATCGATATGTTGTTCTCCACCAGCGGTGCAAATACCATAGTATTAGCTCCAGGTGGAGTTACAACAAATCTAAGAGGGTTATTAAAATTATTAGTAATATCTTTATAAAGTGGATGTTTATATTGTTCATCTCTTTCTTGATTCGTTGAAACGAATATTAAATTACTATTATAAATTGCTGTTCTTTCAGCTAAAATTCTTTCTGTGAAATGATATTTTTTATCAAGTTGTTCAACGTTTGTTGTGTTCATCCCTAGTTTTTCTAATTTTTGTGCTCCTAAACTGTGTCCTGTGAACGAATAAGGAATTGTTGTTTTATGCTTTAACATAGCACAAGCGAGTCCACCATCACCATAATGCCCGGTCATGAAATCAAAGAATGATCCATCTTTTTCATAAAAATCAATTATGTTGTTAGTCCAGTCATCTAAATATGGCCATAAATCTTCTTTGTTTAGAAACTTACTAGGTCCAGTTTTAATTCTTATAATTCTTAGGTCATCTACGTTGTCATAAAATTCAATTTCTTCTTTAAACTCTGGGAAATGAGGATCATCAATATATCTAGTAACGATATCTATCTTGTGTCCTAGTTTGGCCATTGCTGTTGCAATTTCTTTTACATAAACTAATTGCCCACCAAAGTCAGGGTGCATTGTCCAGTAAGAATCTAGTTTATCAAAATTTCCTTGAGGGTTAACAAAAATAATATGCATCTTATTCACCTATTCCTAATTCCTTCTTCATTTCTTTTAAACTTGGAAAATCGTTAAATGCTCCGATTTCTGTCAGGTTATAAGCACTACATAATAAACCCAATTTTAATGAATCATTGATTGATTCATTAGTAATAATTCCTGCGTAGAATCCACCCCAGAATGCATCACCTGCACCAGTGGTATCTACAACAGTTTTAGCTAAAGATTCCATTTCAATTACTTCACCTTTATAGCTAGCAATCAGACCTTTTTCCCCAAGGGTCATAATTACTAATGAACACCCTAAATCTACATACTTCTGAATATACTCCTTAGGACTAAGTCCTTTCCCAAATATTCTGATAGAGTCATCTAAACTAGGTTTAACAATATCTACTTTCCCAATTATTTTTAGTATTTCCCCAATACTTAATCCGTTTAATGGATCCAAATCAATGTGATAGTTTGGATCAAATCCGATAATAACATTGTTCTTCTTAGCTATCTCAATTGATTTCAATATTGTTGATTTTGAAGGTTCAATTGATAAAGGCCAATAAGAGAAATGAAATATCTTTGAATTCCTAATAATTGTTTCTAATTCTTTTGTGAAATATATTTGATTATCTGAGGACCTATAAAACTTCGGTATAGGACTTCCTTTACTTTTATCAATTTCTACTACAGATGTTAGATTATCACTAACACTAACATAACTAGTATCCATACCATTTTCCTTTAATTTTTCTAGTATACCTTTCCCGTAGCTATCATTTCCAACAGTTCCGATAAATGTTGACTTTTGTCCTAAACATTTCAGATTTACTGAAATGTTTGAAGTGCTACCACCCATTATTGATTTGAAAGTTTTACTCTTTTTATCATAAATTTTATCAATCAAAATTTCCCCTATAAGAACAACATCATGTGGCTTATCCATTAAATTAAATATTTCTCGAATTGACATAATTATTCTCCTTTTCCCGAAAAGGGGAAACCTTTCCATACTCTAATAAAAAAATATAAAGTGTACAGTTTAAGACCTTGTTTTAGCCAAGTAACCCCTTATATGAGTCAAAATCTTACTATACAACGTTTTTTTATGTTATTCATACTTATATAAATTATAGCATTTCATGTAAGCGTTGTCAATGATTTCTTAGTAATGTGGAACCGTATCCACATTGTCTATTTTATGTTGTATCTCCACCAAAAAAGTACACAGGAATTATCTGGTCATACACCGGTTTATTATTGCACAAATTTAGTATTGTTGAACAAATTGCCTTCGCAATTAATTCTGGTGATTGTCCTATAGATGATATCTTTTTACCTAGATTTAAGAAACTCCGTCCACCATCAAATCCGATAACTTTTACATCTTCAGGTACTCTTTTACCACTTAGTTCTATTTCTTCTATAACTGCCGCTGCCGCTGCGTCAGATATAGCAAAAATACCATCAACATCTTTATACTCAGACATTAATTCTCTTACATAGTCTGCGCTTACAATGTAATCTCCTAATGGATATTCAATGTTTACTATGTCGCTAACTCCATGTTCGTTTAAACAGTCGTTAAATCCAACTCTTCTATTTGTAACTTCAGTTATTACAGATGATGCATCACCTTGAGCATCATCACCAATAAACATAAACTTCTTGCATCCAAGTTCTAATAATTTTTCAGCAGCCATTACGCCACCCTTATAGTTATCACTAGCAACATATGGAACTCCTTCAAATCTTCTATCAAAAGAAACCACAGGTCTATTTTTATCTATCAATGATTCAACGTCATTATTTGTTAAAAGTATAACAGCGTCTACTCTATTATTTTTAAGCATTTCTAAATATATGATTTCTTTAGCTATTTGTTCACTTGAATTACAAATCATTAATTTATATCCATGTTCAAATAGTTCTTGTTCTACAAAATATGATAACTCACCAAAAAATAGGTGCGTACTATTTGGTAAAATAAATGCAACTATTTTATTCTTTTGTAATGTCATACTTCTTGCTATTTCATTAGGAACATATTCTATTTCCATAATTACTTTTTCTACTTTTTCTCTTGTCTCTTTTTTAACATATCCAGAGTCATTAATAACTCTAGAAACTGTTGCTATCCCTACTCCTGCTTTTTTGGCAACATCTTTTATATTAGGCATAGTTTAGCACCTCTCAATTCTCTATTGTAATTTTAGTATATACCACAAGAATAAAAAAAAAAAGCAAAACATGGAAACTGTTCCATGTTTTGCTTTTAAAATCTTAGGTATTATCTAAAATATATATTTAGTTAGTTTAACATTCCAAGCAGCTATTTGCACTTGAAGAACATACGCGATTGCGATTAACAACGCAGCAATTCCTGCATCAGGAAACGCTGACAGTACTATTGCTAATGATAACGATAAATTTCTAATAAGTGTTCCGTTTACCATAGCTATTGCGTCTTCTCTTTTAAATAGTAGTTTGGCTGTTAATACACTTATAATAAACATAATTTCATAAAACAAAACTAATGGTACTAATATATCTAATAATATTGATGGGTTGTTAACCAAAAGAGTAGCCTTTAATGAAATTGCAACAAACAATATTATTACTACGAAGAATGTCGAGAATAATGGGAATACTGGTTTCACTTTTTTATTAAAAACTTCACGACCGTATTTACTGACTACAGCATATTGTGTTATGAAAGCTGCAATTAATGGGATAACAATAATAACTACTATTTGTTTAATTATATCGAAAATTGGAACGTCTACTTCTGCTCCTAAATAGAATGTTATGTATATAGGAGTTAAAATAGCTCCAAATAACAATCCAATTATTACCATTCTTATTGCTTCATTAATATTACCTTTAGCCATTACAGTCCAACTAATAGTCATTCCACTTGTTGGGATTAATCCTATTAGTAGTAATCCTAGTCTTAAATATGTTTGATCTAAAAAGAATATATATCCTATTCCAAAAGCAATAAATGGAAAGACAACAAAGTTTACTATTTGTGTTGTAATCTGTAAAGGATAATTTGGTTTGCTTAATAGTGACTTAAAGTCTAAAGTTACAAGCATTGGATATACAAGCATGAAAGTCAAAGGCAATATTAGATTCTTAAGCCATGCAACTTCAAAATTATGTCCTACAATTATTCCTAAGGTTATTGAAACAAAGATAGTTCCAATCAAGTGGTTTTTTACAAATATTAAAAATTTCATATGTTATTTTCTCCTAATAATTTAATTATTTCTACTCTATTTTACACAAGTCTTTCTATTAAAACAACACATATGAATTATTTTGTTCGCCCACGAACCTTTTTCTAATTAGTCTAACAAATAAGCAAGGAAAAGCCTCGATATTTTAATTATCGAGGCTATATTTATCCTATTTTAACAAAGGTAATACATCATCACTTACTATTAGATTTATAAAACTAAAGAAATGAGGACTCCACCCTAGGAATTCAGTATAATAGTCAGGATCATTAAATTGTTCCCAACCTGCAACTCCAATATTCAAGTAATATTTATCGTTTCCGCCTATTTCTGTAATTCCATCTCTAGTTAGCAATTGTTCATCATATACATATATATTTATAAGTCTATAATCATTTGCAATTCCAAACAATCTACCCATACTTCCGTTTTCTCCACTCATTGTTCCTGTTGCAAAACTAGAAATTACACGACTGTAAGATTGTCCTATTAATCCGCCCCTTGTACCAGCACTAGCATTAACATCTCCTGACGCATATGAATTAAGTATTACAGTTCCAATGTCAGATACTCCTATTAATCCACCAAATCTAGAATAGTAATTACCAGTAGATAGTATATCACCTGTTGCATATGAATTTTTTACATATTGAGTATAATCACCCATTCCACCATTGTAAATAGAACCAATTAACCCACCAGCCATTACATCATACCTTGTCATTAAATTAATATATATATCACCATTTGCGTAAGAATTTCTAACATCACCAACAGCTTTAATTCCAACTAATCCACCAACAGAAATTGTTGAATATGATTCAACATCATATGTTGAAATAATATATATATCAGTGTCAGCACTCGATCCTATTATATCTCCGTGATGTGTACCAAACATACCACCAACATCACCTTTAACCATTCCATCAATTGTGATAGTTGAATTGACAACATTAACATTAATTACATCACCTATCAATTTCCCAGCTAATATTCCAACATATACAGTGTTATCTTCAGTAGTAGAAACCGTTATATTTATATTATCTAATGTTAAATTAGTTACAAACGAGATTGCGTTTCCAAAGAATCCTATATAGTTATAATCACTATCGACAGATAGTGTTTTATTAATTGTTACATTTGAAATAGTATAACCATTCCCGTCAAACATAGCACCAAATGAATCGGCACTAGTTCCAAAAGGAATAAAAGCATAACCAGTCATATCTATATCATTTGTTAATCTAAATACAGTCCCAGGTCTCGCAGCTGAATCTTCCATATCCATTAAGTCTCCAGGTGTAGATATAAGTACTATAATAGGAAATTCGTCTGAGGTATCAGTGTCATATACTTTTCTAATAGATACTGTCACATCACCTGTACCTGAATTTGTACTATTAACTACATCACCATTTTTTGTAAAACTTATCGAATTAAAGTATAAAGAGTTATTACTTGGACTATCATCAAAACTAAATTCTGCGGTAAATCTAACTTGAGTAAAACTAATAACATTCAAATCTGAACCACTATAAGTTACCCCACCAATTGTGATACTAGATACAGGTAATTCAAATGGGTTATCTAAATATACACTAACACCTACAGTTGATATTTCTGTGCGATCATCAAAGCTAATATTAACATGGTATTTATCTGGCACAATCTCAAGTACTCCGACAGTTGCTTCCTCAGGCACAATTGATCCCGCTAAATATACAGGAACTTCAGCACTAACATTAACTTCTATTTTATACTCTTCTTCACCTAAAGTAATAATAATTTCACTTAGGTTCATTGGATGAGTACCAAGATCAGTATAAACACCCATATCTATATATAGAGTATCTATATTATTACTTGGGAACTTAAATGAATCATATGTAATTCCATTTATTGTTACAGCGTTAATAGTCACTTTTTCATAATTATCTAATTCTAATTTCATTATTACATTATCATTCCCAAAGAACATTTTTGTACCCGTAAAACTATCCACAGTAATCACTGGGGGAGTATATACTTCACCTTCATAAATTGCGGGATCATCATTAAATGTATAATTTGCTGATATTACAATTTCATAAAATGTATTTTCATCAATGTATTCATTAAATGTAATTAAGTTATGTCCAACAAAAACTTCAGCAATAGCTGCGTTAGACCATCCTCTTACTATATAAAGATATGCGCTTTTCATAATATCTCCAGAGTCGATTAAATCAAATTCAACAGTAATAGAATCACTAGTTCTAGTTATAATAATATTTTCAACAACCGGAACAATAGGAGCTGCATCAGTTGTAATTTCATAAACCATTACTTCTGTTCTGTAGTGTTCAACAAAGTCAGATGTAGTTGTATAGTTTGCATATACATAAACATCATAATCAGTTTCAGGATCTAAATCATAAAAATCAAAATAACTATAATCGTATATAACATCAGTATCTATGTACACACCATCTTTATATATTTCAGCCCACATGTGAATACTAGAAAAGCCAGTATCATCATATAAAAATTCTATACCAAAATAATCTTCTGATAATGAATAATAATCTTCTGTTAACACAAGTGAATCTCCGGTATCAGCTTCAACTACTTCAACATATCTAGTTAAATTATAATCAATTTCCATATATGAAATTGTATAAACAATTTCATATGTACCTATAGTATTTACATCTACATTACTATCAACAACAACATCTAACCCAAATTCCCCAATGATTTCAACACCAGGATCTAAAAAATCACTGTATTGTTCTATTACTATAGTAGTATCTCCAACAAATCTTAATCCAGGGGTGTCACCACTAAATTCTTCAACTACTCTAACAGTTCTACTAACTACATATTCAATTGATTCATAAGTTATTGTATAAGTAATTGTATAATCACCTAATGTTGAAGTATCAACATCAGAATCAATTACAACATCTATATTGAAGTCTCCTAGAATAGTTGCACCAGGATCTACAAACTCACTATATTGTTCAATTTCCATTACTATATTCCCTACTAATTCAATTCCAGGAATATCTAATTCTTCTGAAGAACCACATCCTGTCATAAAAAAAATAGTCGTTAAAATCAAGACTAAACTTATTATTTTTTGCATCTAAACATCCTCCTTTTGTATTGTATCGCATTTTATTAATTATACTACAATACATTTGTATTTCCAACTAGTTTTATGAATGAGAGTTCATATTTCATAAAACACAATAAAAAGGGACGAGAAATTCTCGTCTCTTCAAAATAATCTATTTAAATGATTTGGCTAACTCTCCACCAAACAATGGAATAAACCCAAGTCCAAGTGCGATTAAAAAGTTAGTTAAAGTTAGGTTAATATCTGTTCTAAAGACATCATTAATACCAGGTACAAATACAACTATTAGTAATAAAGATAATCCAAATATAACTGAGTAGTTTACCCATTTATTATCAAATAAATTCATTTTAAATATTGTAATAGATTCACTTCTAGCAGAATACGTTCTTAGTAGTTCTCCAGTTATTATTGTAATAAATGCGAATGTACTACCTAGTTGCATCATTAAGCCTTCTGCTTTTTCTATATCTGCCATATTTCCATATAGTTCTTCACCAAAGATATATCTACCTAGGAAGAATGAAGTAAGAACTGCGACAGCTAAGAACACTGATTGGAATCCTATAGCTAGCCCCATTTTTTTATCTACGATAGATGCTTTTGGATCTATTGGAGGTAAGTCCATAATTCCCTTTTCTTTCTTTTCAAGTCCAAGTGCAAATGCAGGGAATGAATCAGTTACAAGGTTTATCCATAAAATCTGTATAGCGAATAATGGGCTTCCCCATCCAAGTAACATCGCTATAAAGATTAATAATACTTCACCAACATTACAACTTACTAAATAACCAACAAACTTTCTAATATTAGAATATATAACTCTTCCTTCTTCAACCGCTTCTACAATTGTAGTAAAGTTATCATCCATTAATACCATGTCAGCTGCTTCTTTTGAAACATCAGTCCCAGTGATTCCCATAGCAACACCAATGTTTGCTTGTTTTAACGCAGGTGCATCATTGACTCCGTCACCAGTCATACTAGTTATTTCACCAATATCTTGTAGTGCTTTAACAATCATTACTTTATGATTTGGTGAAACTCGCGCAAATATATTAGTTGTTTTAACCATATCTAAAAATTCAGGGTAACTTAATTTATCAATTTCTTCACCACTTAAAGCGGTAGTTCCTTTTCCTAAAATCCCGAGTTCTTTACCAATTGCTGAGGCTGTAATCTTATGATCACCTGTGATCATTACTACTCTCATTCCAGCCTTATGACAAATCTTAATTGCTTCTTTAACTTCTTCACGTGGAGGATCAATAATTCCAGTTAATCCCACAAATATTAAATCATTTTCTTCTTCTGTAACCTCACTATATTCATCTAATTCTTTATATGCAAATCCAAGTACTCTTAGAGCATTTCTAGCCATACCTTGATTCGCAAGTTCAACTGTCTTAATATATCTATCAGTGACTGCGAGTACTTCGCCATTACTCAAATAATATTTACATTTTTTTAGTAATTGATCAGGTGCACCTTTTGTATATAATTGTAATTTCCCGTCAATCTCATGAACAGTACTCATTAACTTACGATCACTATCAAATGGAAATTCATCTTCTCTTTTATATTTAGTCTTTATATCTTTTTGTTTAATCCCTTTTTTACCCGCAAGTGTTACAAGTGCTAGTTCAGTAGGGTCTCCTATTAACGTGCTTCCGCTAATACTCGAATCATTACACAACACACCTATTTCTACTAACTTAGAAATATTTGGATTATCTTTTTTTATTTCACCTTTAAAGCTATATCCACTACCTGTCACTTCAACCATAATGTTATTATCAAATATTCTAGTAACAACCATTTTGTTTTGTGTTAAAGTTCCAGTTTTATCACTTGATATTACAGTTGTACT
>JAFLJX010000087.1 GCA_022712785.1 Mycoplasmatota bacterium
ATAAGTAACATAGATCCATATTTCTTATTCATAGTAGCAATCAACAAGAATCCTATAGGGAATATTATCCATCCTGGATGCCATAAATTCCACATAATCCCGACAAAAACATATAATATAGTCATTGATGGTAAAAAATAACTCTTCTTACTTTTATAGTTGAATTCACTAAACGCCATTGCAACAAGAAATACTACCCATCCTGGATGCCATAAATCAAATACAAACCCTATTATTATATAAACTATGGTTGCTATAATAACTAATGTATTATTCATCTTATATTCGAAATTAAAACTCTCTAACGATTTAAAATTAAATATCTTCTTAAGTTCAGACTTGCTTCCTAAATTTCCTATTGCCTTATTAAAAGCGTCTTCTTCATTCATCCCTGATTCAATAGAATCATCAATTCTTTCTAGAAGATTTGAAATTAACTCTTCTTTGGTATCAAGTGTATGTTCATCTTGTTCAAATGTTTTAAATAGATTGTCAACATGTTTTCTGATTTTATTTATCATTTTTTTTCTCCTTATAATAATTTATCAAGAATATCTTTTGAATATTCCCAATTATCTCTTTTAGTTTTATATAGTTCTTTGCCTTCAGCAGTAAGATTGTAATACTTTCTTCTACCACCTTTTGATTCATCTCCCCAATATGATGTTATAAACTTATCACTTTGGAGTCGTTTTAAAGATGAGTATAAAGTTATCTCCTTTAATTCATATTGATTATTACTTCTTTTAAATACTTCTTTAACAATCTCGTAACCGTACATATCTTTATCATGTAAAATCTTTAGTACCATGGTATCTGTGTGACCTCTTAAAAGATCAGAAGTTAATTTTGCCATTTGATAGCACCTCCTGATTACATTATTACATAAACTACTATGTCTGTCAAGGTAGTTTATGTAATAATGTAATATCATTAATTTATTTTATCTATTCTATTGCTAAATAACAGTGTTTAACCTATTTTTATATTTATTTATTTTAAAAAATAATGTCTTTCCAAACAAAAACGGGAGCAAATCTCCCGTTTTTGTTTGGTATACTACTCATATAATTCATTTAATTCAACAAGAAAACTAATAATTATATAATATAATTACTATTAATTATTTTATTGAATCATCAATTTCCAATAATTCTAACTATTTGATTGCGATTGTACAGCAGTTATTGCAGCTACCGCTACTACGTCATTGATGTTGCATCCGCGAGATAAATCGTTTACTGGCATTGCCAGTCCTTGTGTAAGTGGTCCATATGCACTTGCATTTGCAAATCTTTGAACTAACTTATACCCAATGTTTCCTGATTGAAGATCTGGAAATATTAATACATTTGCATTACCTGAGATTGCACTTTGAGGTGCTTTGATTTTAGATACTTCAGGTATTATTGCAGCATCTAATTGTAACTCTCCATCTATTTTCATATTTGGATATTTTTGCTTTACAGATTTTGTTGCTGATATAACTTTGTTAACCAATTCTCCTTTTGCACTTCCAAAAGTTGAATATGACAGCATCGCTACTCTTGGTTCTTGTTTAGTTAGAAAATCAAAAGATCTAGCAGTTTGAATTGCTATTTCAGATAATTCTTCTGCATTTGGGTTTACTACTAATCCACAATCTGAAAAAGCAAACACATTACTACTCAAGTTTGTTGGTTCAGGTAACTCCATAAGGAATAAAGTTGAGACAAGTAAAACATCCTTTGCAGTTTTCAATATTTGCAAAGCAGGTCTAAGAACGTCCCCTGTTGATGTGATTGACCCTGCAACCATACCACCAGCTTCACCGTTTTTAACCATCATTACACCAAAGTAAATTGGGTTAAGAATTATATCTTCTGCCTGTTCTTTTGTCATTCCTTTTTCTTTTCTCAATTCATACAGTTTTTCTGTATATATGCTTAACTTTTCAGAGTTTTCAATAACAATTACATTTATCCCATCACTCAATAATTTATTGATTTCATCATTTACATCTTTTTCGTTAACTAAAACAACAACATTTAAAATGTTTTCGTTTTTTAAAATTCTAGCAGCTTCTTGTATTCTTTTATCCTTACCCTCAGGTAAAACTATAGTTTGAATATCCTTTTTTGCTTGAATAATTATCTTATCAATTAGTTTCATATCATCATCTCTTTACTATTTAATAATTTTGTATTCTTTTTCAGTTTTAATTGAATCAATTATTCCAGCTATACATAACTCTATGGGAGCATATTTATTTGTTGCATTTGTAATCATTCTTGCAGATCCACCTTCATTTAAAATTAACACTGTATCGCCTATTCCAGCGCCTACACCATCAACCGCTAATAATTCGTCACCAAAGGGTTTTAGCTCTTCATCAATTGGTTGGACAAACAATAGTTTCTTTCCTCTTACATCTTCGTTTTTAACCGTTGAAACTAAATTACCAACTACTTTTGCTAGTTGCATACCTTCACCTCTATCTTAAGGTTATTCTTTTTCACAATAAACACTATCTATTATTCCAACAATACCAGCATCAACACACGATGTTGGAATGGGTAGATTCATTGCTCCTTCTTTACTTTTTGAGTAAAATACATACTCACCTGTTCCAGCTCCAAAAACATCAGCTGCGACGATGGGTGTACCTAGTGATTCATACTTTGAATTTACAGGTTGAATCACTAGAAGTGTAACACCCTTAATATCTTTTACTTTTACTGTTGATGTAACCATACCAATCACTTTAGCTAATTGCATGGTGTCACCCCCTATTATTGAATTGTTTTTCGATTTCTAATATACTCTTAATTCTTTGAATATTTCTTTCGCCTTCAAATTTCGTAGTTAAGAACGTTTTAACAATTTCTTTAGCCACTCCAGGTCCAACTACCATGCTACCAATTGTTAACACGTTTGCTCCATTATGATGACGACTGTTTTCTGCTGTATATATTTCATTAGCACAAGCAGCAAGAACACCAGGTACTTTATTAGCCATCATTGCTGAACCAATACCAGCTCCATCAATCATAATCCCAAAATCACATTTATTTGTAGCTACTGCATGTGATACTAAAAAAGCATAATCAGGATAATCACATCTCACTTTGTTATAGGTCCCAAAATCTTTAAATTGAATATTTAGATTTTCAGTTAAATATTCTTTTATTACTTCTTTTAATTCATACCCACCATGGTCACAACCAATTGCTATCTTCATAACTATGCCTCCTTCTTACCTTTGCTAAAGACATTTTTACCTTCAATATCAACATAGTCTACAATTGCCATAATTGTTGCATCCACTGGTTTATTTTCAGTTAATTCTGTCAATCTTGCTGAACTACCAGCAACTACCAATACTATTTCGTTTTCTCCAGCACCAACAGCATCAACAGCAACAGCTGGTTTACCTTCATTTTCAAAAGTTACTAAATTAACTGGTTGTACAACTTGTAATTTAAAACTATTCATTCTTGGATCTTTTTGTGTTGCCACAACAGTTCCAATTATTCTAGCAGCATACATTTAATCTCCTCTTTCCTAGTACTAATAAGTACCTGTTGAAGGTTTTGTACCTTTAACAATGTTAATTCCTGAACTTGTTCCAATTCTACTTGCACCTGCTGCCATCATTGCTCTTGCAGTTTCTGTATCTCTTACTCCACCTGATGCTTTAACTCCCATGTTTGGTCCAACAACTTTTCTCATTAGTTTAATGTCTTCTACAGTTGCTCCACCTGAATTAAATCCAGTTGATGTTTTTACAAAATCAGCATTTGCCATTTTAGCGATAGTACATGCTCTTATTTTTTCTTCATCGTTTAATAAAGATGTTTCTAAAATAACTTTAACTAACGCTCTACCTCTAGCTGCGTTTGTTACTCCTTCAATATCTCTTTTAACTGTATCCCAGTCTCCAGATTTTAAAGCTCCAATATTTATAACCATATCAATTTCATTTGCACCATTTTTAAGTGCATCATATGTTTCATCTACTTTTGCTCTTGTGGTTGAAGCTCCTAGTGGGAATCCTACAACACAACAAGTATCTACATTAGTTCCTTTTAATAATCTGTTTACTAAAGTAACGTTATGTGTATTTATACATACAGATTTGAAATTGTATTCTATAGCTTCTTTACATACTTTTGTAATATCATCTGCTGTAGCTTCAGGTTTTAATAAAGTATGATCAATAATTGCAGCAATATCATCATTATTACCATGATTAACATTTAAAGCTCCATTATTTTCACTTTTTATTTTTTTATAAACTTCTTCAGCTATTCTATCTATTAATTTATCTAATTCCATATTTTTCACTCTTTCTTTTAACTATTTTAGTAACTCTTCAACATCTGCATGTGGTCTAGGAATGATATGAACACTTACTAATTCCCCAACACGTCTTGCTGCTTCTCCACCAGCTTCAATTGCAGCTTTAACAGCTCCAACATCACCACGTACCATAACAGTTA